>CAKTKV010000237.1 GCA_934572355.1 uncultured Oscillospiraceae bacterium | reverse complement strand
TTCGTGATCTCCGTAAACATTCTTTCCGTTTCTTCGGCTGTCATCGCCCGAATTGCAGCAAAGTCATTGCCGATTTCTTTTTTCACTTCTTTGACTGCCATCATGAATTGATTTTCTATGGTGGCGAGATCAGCTTGATAGACGGGCGTTTTCAGACGATTGATTTCATTTGCAGCTTGTGCAGCGGCTTTCGTTTTTGCCGATTTTCGCGTCAAACTGCTGAGTGTGGCATATAGCTGGTTCTGCGCGGCGTATCCGGCAGCAACTGTGTCGTTGAAATACTGCTCCAATATGTAGGTCAGCTCAAGAAAGCGCGGGCTTTCCAGCAGATAATTAACGACCTGCGCATTTGCTTTTCCGGTATAGAGGTTTCTTGCAGCCTGTGCCGATAAGCCCAATTCATCGATTTCATAATTCTTTCTGTCCGGGACAGTAGTTACGCCCAAAAGAAAGTCTGTAGACACGTTGAAAGCTCTTGCAATGCGGATGATATTTTCATCTCCGAGCTTGTCTGTTTTTTCACTCAGAAAACGGCTGAGGAGGCTGTCATTGCAGCCAATTTTTCGGGCAAGTTCCGTTTGAGAGACATTATTGTGCTTCATCAAATCGAAAAGTCTTTGCCGGATATTTCCGGGTAAAAATACAGTCTCCATCTATCAAGCGCCTCCCTCCGCTGCTCTTTCTTTGACATATTTTCCACTCTTAATTCTGGCATCGGCGGGCTTCTCTGCATCATCCGGAATGATCCAGCGGCTTCCCGCCCGCTGTGCGCCGGTGATGCGCCCCTGATTGCAGAGAACGCTTACGCGCCGATGCGAGATACCCCATTTCTCTGCTGCTTCAAAGGTCGATAAAAACTTCATGCCGCGCCTGTCCTTTCTGCCAATATCTGACCCTATTATATTCAATAAGTGGAATAATATCAAGACGCATATTGTGAACAAATGCCGCTCTGCGTTTTTGCATTTTTGCAAAAATTCAGGGCGGCATTTTCTTTTTTTGCGCGAATGCCGGATTTCCCGGCTGACGCCGATTTTCTCCGTATATTGAGGTGACAAGAGGAAATTGTCAAATAAATTACGGAGGTATGTGTATGAATTTATTTGAAAGTGTAAAGGCGGTAGTCACGGTGAGACAAGCTGCCAAACACTACGGTTTGGAAGTGAACCGTGGCAACATGGTCTGCTGTCCCTTCCACAATGACCGTACACCCAGCATGAAGCTGAACGAGGATTACTTTTACTGCTTTGGCTGTGGGGCAACTGGTGACGTGATCGACCTTGTGGCAAAGCTGTTCAACCTGAGCAGCTATGACGCAGCGAAAAAGCTGGCGTATGACTTTGGGATCGACCCGGACAAGCCCCCGGCTGCGGCAGCGCTGCGGAAGCCGCAATACCCGCTGGCAAAGGCGTTCCAGAAAGAGGAGCTGCACTGTCAGCGGATATTGTGCGATTATCTGCATCTTTTGGAACATTGGAAGGTGCAGTACGCACCCAAAACGCCGGAGGA
>CAKTKV010000236.1 GCA_934572355.1 uncultured Oscillospiraceae bacterium | reverse complement strand
CGCCAAGGCCGAGGCCGATAAGATCATCGAAGCCGCGCGCGCCGAGGGCGAGCGTGAGCGCAAGAAGATCGTTGACGACGCTAACCGCGAGGCCGTGGCCATCGCCGAGGCCGCTATGGACAAGCTCGTGAACGAGCATACCAGCGCCGCCTATGATGATTTCCTCAAGACGGTTGAAGGGGAGAGCAAATAATGAGCAAACCCGATGTGAAATTGCAGGCTGTCCTGCGCAGTGCCTGCCCTCCGAGTGAGGAGCAGCGCAGCCGGCTGACCGCGTTTCTTGAAAAGAAGTACCAGCAGAGCGTTGAGCTGACGTGGAGCGAGGATAAGAGCATTCTCGGCGGCTTCCGCATTGAGCTCGGCACCGAGGTCATCGACTGGACGACCGGCGGCCGTCTCGATCAGCTCAAGGAAAAGCTCGCCTCGATATCCGCGGGCGGGCAGGATGTTATCCCTCTGATACGCGACACCGTTAAAAGCTGGGTGCCGGAGGTTCTGGCATACGAAGTCGGCTCCGTCCTTCGCGTGGCTGACGGTATCGCTTATGTCAGCGGCCTTGAGCACGCCTCCTACGGTGAGATACTTCTCTTCGAGGGCGGCATCCGCGGCATGGTGCAGGATCTGAAGGAAGACCGTATCGGCTGCATCCTTTTCGGCGACTATGAAGCCGTCCGCGCAGGTGACGCTGTGCGTCGCACCGGCAAGACCGCCGGCATCGGCGCGGGCGACGCGTACCTCGGCCGTGTCGTCGACGCGCTCGGCGCGCCTATCGACGGCAAAGGCCCCATCGCGGCCGACGCTTACCGTCCCATTGAAAATCCCGCACCCGGCATAATCGACCGTCAGCCGGTCGATAAGCCTATGGAGACGGGCATCCTCTCCATTGACTCCATGTTCCCGATAGGCCGCGGCCAGCGTGAGCTTATCATCGGCGACCGTCAGACCGGCAAGACCGCCATCGCTGTTGACACCATTCTTAACCAGAAGGGCAAGAACGTGGTGTGCATCTATGTCGCCATCGGCCAGAAGGCAAGCTCCGTCGCACAGCTGACTGAGATGCTCCGTGCCGCCGGCGCTCTGGAATACACCACCGTCGTCTGCGCCAGCGCGAGCGACTTTGCCTCCATGCAGTACATCGCCCCCTACGCGGGCTGCGCTCTCGGCGAATACTTCATGGAAAAGGGCCGCGACGTCCTCATCGTCTATGACGATCTGAGCAAGCACGCCATCGCCTACCGTGCCCTGAGCCTTCTGCTCGAGCGCTCCCCCGGCCGTGAAGCCTACCCCGGCGACGTTTTCTATCTGCACTCCCGTCTTCTCGAGCGCTCCGCTCACCTCAGCGACGAGCGCGGCGGCGGCAGCATGACCGCTCTGCCCATAGTCGAGACTCTTGACGGCGACGTTTCCGCATATATCCCCACGAATATCATCTCCATCACCGATGGCCAGATATATCTGGAAAGCAGCCTGTTCTTCGCAGGCCAGCGCCCGGCAGTCAATGTCGGCCTTTCCG
>CAKTKV010000235.1 GCA_934572355.1 uncultured Oscillospiraceae bacterium | reverse complement strand
TGACTACAGCGGCAAGTGCTATATCTCGAACTCCGCCTGCTATGACGACGCGAGAGCGGTTGCAGACCTCGTCGAGGAGCGCTTCCCGAAGCTCAACGGCAAGGTCGAGATAAACCACGTCGGCACCACCATCGGCGCGCACACCGGCCCCGGCACGGTCGCGCTGTTCTTCTGGGGCGACGAGAGAACCGAATAAGGATACCCGACCCGGGACATAGCAAAGGAGCACCGCAAGCACATGCGGTGCTCCTTTTGCTGCCAAGCCGCCCGTTTCCCTCACGCCGAGGTGAGCTTCAGCCCGACGATGCCGATGAGCAGCAGCGACGCGAAGAATATTCTCCCCGCCGTCGCGGGCTCCTTGAAAACGATGATCCCGACTATCACCGCGCCAAGCGCGCCTATGCCTGTCCAGATACCGTAGGCCGTGCCGATCGGCAGCACCTTTGTCGCCTTCGCGAGAAAGAACATGCTCGCCGCAAGCCCTGCGACGGTTATCGCCGTCGGCAGCGGCTTTGTGAAGCCCTCCGAGAATTTCAGAAACGTCGACCACAGTACCTCCATCGCCCCCGCGATGCCAAGATATAACCATTCCATTTTGTCTTCCTCCTAAAACAAAAAGCGCGCTTACTATCGTATCTTCAAAGGCCTATCGATACGAAGCAAACGCTCATTCCCTCCCACCCGACGGCGGGAAGCAGTGACAGAATAACACGCATTGAGACCTTTGTCAACGGTCTCAATGCGTGAGTTTTGTCAGTCGTTATTGTTTACAGAGAACACGTCGGCGATCTCGCTTATCGTGATATAGGCCGCCGGGTCGATGCTGTGGACGATGTCCCGCATGCGGATGATCTGGTACCTGTTCACGACGAAATAGATCATCGCCTTGTCGCGGTTCGAGAAGCCGCCCTTCGCGTCGAGCCGGGTCATGCCGCTTTCAAAGGCTTCGCCCAGCGCCGCGCATATCTCCTTCGGCTTTTCGGTTATGATGACCGCGCACTTGGCTCTGTCGATGCCCTCCACGATAAAGTCTATCGTCTTCAGCGCCGCCGCGTAGGTGACGATGGAGTAGAGCGGCAGTATCCAGCTTTGCAGTACTATCCCGCAGACAATGTACAGAAGTATGTTGTAGACCATCACGAAGGTGCCGACGGTGACGCCGAGGCGCTTTGCGAAGATGACCGCCATGACCTCGATGCCGTCCATCGCGCCGCCGCAGCGGATCGCAAGGCCGCTGCCTATGCCGGATATCACGCCGCCGAACAGTGCGCACAACAGCAGATCAGTCCCCGCGAGGGGCGAGGCCATGCTGACGTCTATCGGCAGAACGTCGGTTATCAGCCACGCAGCGAGAGAATATATTGCGACGGTATAAATCGCGTAGCCCGTGAAAAGCTTGCCCTGCTTCTTCAGCCCGAACAGGAACAGCGGAATGTTCAGGATCAGCAGGAACACCGACAGGGACAGGTACTCCGGCGTTATCTGGTCAAGCAGCATCGATGTTCCCGAAATGCCGCTGTCATAAAGCTTCACCGGGCTGAGAAAGATCGTGATGCC
>CAKTKV010000234.1 GCA_934572355.1 uncultured Oscillospiraceae bacterium | reverse complement strand
GCCCACGGTATCGCGTATTATATTTTATGATAACATATTTGAGGGATATATGTTGTTAAGATATAAATGCAAGCGATAAATTTTTCGTTAAGACAGTTTCCGCTGCTCATCGCGGCGCTGCTGCTCCTCCTCGGCGGGGGGATAGCGCTGTACATTCTCGAAACCAACTACCTGCCGCGGCTCGGGCTGAGCTTGCAGGAGATGCACATGACGCTGGAGCAGTACGAGGCGGCGCTGTCCGACTTTGAGGTTTTTTTGTGGATATACCTCGGCGCCGTGGGGACGGCGCTGCTGCTGACGATATTCTTCACGAACGTGTATCTCACGCGCTCGCTCTTCCGGCACATCTCCGAACCGCTGGATGAGCTTGTGGCGGGGGTGGAGCGCATACAGCAGGGCGACCTTGACAGCCCCATCGCCTACACTGGCAGGGACGAATTCAAGGCGGCGTGCGACGCGGTCGACCTGATGGCGGCGAAGCTGAAGGCGGCGCTTGAGGATGAGCAGAGCCGCACGCAGAGCCGCAAGGAGCTGATTGCCGGGATGTCGCACGACCTGAAAAGCCCGCTGACCTCCATACGCGCATACAGCGAGGCGCTGCGCGACGGCGTGGCGGCGACGCCGGAGCTGCGCCAGCGGTACATTGAGACAGTCTGCCGCAAGGAGCAGGAGATTGAGGGCATGGTCAACCGGCTCTTCGAGTTTTCAAAGCTTGATCTGAGCGAGCTGCCGCTCGATATGAACACGGTGGACGCCAAGGCGACGGTCGACACCGTCGCCGCGGACTACACCGCCGCAACGGACATTGACACCGCTGCGCTTGTGGGGTACACTGTTCTCGCGGATGAGAGCCAGCTCAGGCGCATCGCGAAGAACATAATCGACAACGCCGTGAAATACTCCGGGCGCGAGCGCGTGCGCATCGCGATAAGCGCGAAGGCGGAGGACGGCGGCACGGTTACGCTGCGCTTTGCCGACGACGGCAGAGGCGTGGACGACGGGCAGCTTGACAAGCTCTTCGACGTATTCTACCGCGCCGACCCCGCGCGCGAGCGCGGCACGGAGGGCAGCGGGATAGGTCTCGCCGTGGTGCGGAAAGCGGCGGAGGCGATGGTCGGCAGCGCCGCGGCAGAGAAAAGCCCGCTCGGCGGACTGTGCATATGCGTGACGCTGAAAAAAGGAGGCACGGACAAATGAGCAGAATACTCATAATAGAGGACGACCGCGAGATCGCCGAGATTGAGCGGGACTATCTTGAGCTGGACGGCATGGCGGCGGACATCGCCGGTGACGGCGTAAAGGGGCTGGAAATGGCGCTGGGCGGCGCGATGCAGAACATGGTCTGCGATCGAGAAGAGGACGCAAAGGTCATGATCGACTATTTGCGTGCCAACCGCATGGGCCGTGCGACGTTTCTGCCGCTGTCCTCTGTGCGCGGGCGCGTGCTCAGCGCGCAGGAGAGGCAGGTGCTGCGCATGGACGGATGTGTGGGATTGGCCTCGGAGCTGGTTCAATATGACGAAAAATTCCGGCCTGTGGTGGAAAACCTGCTCGGACGCACGGTCGTAGCGCGGGATTTGGA
>CAKTKV010000233.1 GCA_934572355.1 uncultured Oscillospiraceae bacterium | reverse complement strand
TGGTATACCGACCTGCGGCCAATCGGCCTGCAATCGCTGACGGCATGGCTTGAAAAGCGTAAGGCACCCAAGCACCGTAAGCACATTGAACAGCTCCTTGAGCAGTACGGCTGTGTCGGTCTGGAGGGCTTTCTGCGTGTGACGCATGCGCTGTCGCTCAACGACACCTTCTGGGTGAGAGGTGAGTCAGAGACGCTCTGCTGGGGTGATGTTTCACTTTACCGAAATGCGTTTGATGCGCTCATCGCGCAGGCGGCATTCAGCGGGGTGATCAGTGAAGAGGCGCTGTCCTCCACCTCGCCGGAGTTCGGCACAGATGGGTATTACGCGAAATGCTGGGTGCGCGAGAGTGACGGCATTTATCTGTACAAAAGCGGCAGCGATACATACGAAATTGAGCCGTTGTCTGAATTCCTTGCGTGTCAGCTTGCAGAGCAGATTTGTCCGGCGGCAGTTCGGTACGATTTGGACTTTTATCATCATAAATTGATCTCCAAATGCCGTCTGTTCACGGATGAGGAACATGGTCTGGCGAAAATCAGTGATTTTCCCGATCACCCGAATAGTGTGTCGGGATTGATGAAATTCTATGAGAAATTCGGAGCTGAGGATGTGCTTCGGCGGATGTTTGTGCTTGATGCACTGATTCTGAATACTGATCGTCATCTCGGCAATTTCGGTTTCCTGTTTGACAATCAGACGATGGAAGTCAAGGCTCCCGCGCCGATGTTCGATCATAACCGCAGCCTGCTGTTTGACCTCGACGAAGATCAACTGGCGAAGCCGGACTGGTATATCGGCAAGTGCCGTCCGCGTATCGGCGTGGACTTTATCAAGACGGCAAAGGGGATGCTGACGGATGAAATCCGGCAGGAGCTGAAAAATCTGGATGGGTTCTGCTTTGCACCGCACCCGACGATCGAGCTGCCGAAAGGGCGGCTTGAAGCACTGGCGGATGTCGTAGAACGGCAGAGACGGGCAGTTTTAGAGTAAAAAAACGAGGGTACATACCATGGCGGTGTGATATGTACCCTCGTTATCATTTATGTATTCTTAAATAGCCTGCGACTTCTTCGCGTCGCGGGAGAGAACCTTGATGTAAACGCCGTCCTCACGGACCTGGGTCTCCGGCAGGTCGGAGTCTGCTTCAGACTCAGGCGCCGGCACGGCAGATACTTCGTTGGATTCTCTGCTCTTCGCGGCGCTGTTCAGCTCCTCCTGCAGACGGTTCTCGAGCCAGTCGATCATCGCGTCGCGCGGAACGATGATGCGGCGGCCAAGGTGGATGCAGGGAAAGCCTGGCTCACGGAGCAGGTCGTAGATGCCGCTGCGAGAGATCGGGAAGATCTCCAGCAGGTCGTTGGCGGAAAGCATTTCGGGCTTCGACTTCAGATGTGCAAACATGTTCATGATAATTTCCTCCTAATGAATATTGAAATGGTATAGATTTTAATGAAACCGGTCCAGCCGATTTACCTGCGGGGGGGTGGGTGCAGAGTGCTCCTCTGCGGTTATAATATATACGTCGGTGTGCGCCTTAGTCGGTTTTCGACTTGCAGCGGCAGCATTTACGGCACTTTTTCTGCGGTTTCTCACCGAAATACTTCTCGATGACACGCCACAG
>CAKTKV010000232.1 GCA_934572355.1 uncultured Oscillospiraceae bacterium | reverse complement strand
CTGTCGGACGCTATCCTCATCCCGGCAGTCACGGTGCTGTGCTTCGTCGGCTCCTACGCCATCCACCGCAACCTGAGTGACGTTGTCGTCATGCTCATTTTCGGCGGCCTCGGCTATCTGATGCGCAAGTTTGACCTGAATAACGCGGCGGTAGTCCTCGCGCTTATCCTCGGACCCATCAGCGAAAAGGGGCTGCGCGGCGCGCTGCGCGTCAGCGGCGGCGATATAGGCTGCCTGTTCACGTCTCCTGTGAGCTGGGTGCTCATCATCCTCAGTATCATCGGCATCTTCTCCCCGATATTCATGGCGAAGTTCGAGAAGAAGGTCACCGGTGAGGACGAGTTCGTCACCGAGAGCTGACGCTTATCCCACAAACGATATAACATCAAAAGCTCCCGCGGCCATTAGACCGCGGGAGCTTTTGATATAAAGACTTATATGATGAGTCCGTATTTGTCCTGAAGCGGGGCAAGCGCCTCGTCTGTCAGGCTGCCCTCGTACAGCGCGCGCCCCTGATAGACACGCAGCCCGGCCTCCAGCAGCTCCGCATCGCCGCTGACAAGGCACAGCGGCTTTTGCAGCATATACTGATAGTCCGCCAGCGCGTCAACGTCTGCCCAGTCGTTCAGCCCGAATGCGGCCATCGGCCACTCGTCTGAGAGAGCTTCTTCTATCGCGGCCTCGGTGCTGCCGCCTGCCGTGATGACCGCGCCGTGCCCCGCATCCGTCGGGAGATACACGGCTTCCTTTTCCGTCGCCGCGGGGAGCAGGTCTGTAAACTCCAGTGCGGGGCGGTTATACGACGCGCCGTCGAGCGCCGCGCGCAGCGCGGCGATGTGTCCCTCGTCTGTGCCGCAGCAGCCGCCGAACACCGCGACCCCGGCCTTGAGCATTTCCGGTACGTATGATGCAAAGTGCTCCGGAGGGCAGTCATACACGGTCTTTCCGTCGATGACCTCAGGCATGCCCGCGTTCGGCTTTGCGATGAGCGGGATACGCGCATAGCGGTGCAGCCGCTGGAGCTGGAGCAGCATCTTGTCCGGACCGGTGGAGCAGTTGAGCCCGAAGGCGCTCACACCCATGCCCTGCATCACGGTCAGCGCTGCGGCCATGTCCGTGCCTGTCAGGCTCCTGCCGCTCTCGTCGCAGGTAAAGGTGACGAAGATAGGTTTGTCGCTCACACTGCGCACTGCGAGCACTGCTGCGCGTGCGTCGGACAGGGTCATCATCGTCTCTATCACGAAGAGGTCGACCCCGGCCTGCTCAAGCCCGGCGGCCTGCTCGGTGTATATATCCACAAGCTCCTCAAACGCGGCGTCGCCGAGCGGAGCGAGGAAGCGTCCTGTCGGCGCGATGTCACCCGCGACCCACGCGCGGCCGTCCGCCGCCTGCTTGGAGAGCGCTGCAAGCTCGCGGTTCATCTGCGCCGTGCGGTTGAAAATCTTCCTGTCCTCGAGCTTCTGGCGGTTCGCGCCGAAGGTGGGGGAGTACAGGATCTTTGAGCCCGCCGCGACGTATGCGCGCTGGATTTCAAGGATGCTCTCCGGATGTTCGAGCACCCATTGCTCGGCGCTCATGTCGCCGGTGAAGCCGCGCTTCTGCAGCTGCGTACCGGTCGCGCCGTCAAGAATGATGGGAA
>CAKTKV010000231.1 GCA_934572355.1 uncultured Oscillospiraceae bacterium | reverse complement strand
TTGAAGTTCTTTGCCCACTCCCAGATGGCGTTGACGTTTTCCCAGCCGCCGACGGCGTGGTGACGCATGGTGGCCTTTTCGGAGAAGAGAGCCAGATCCTTGATGGCCTGCTCGGGGTTCTCCGTGTCGATCATGTTGTGACCCATGGTGGAGTCCATATTCAGGACGATGTTGATACCCCAGCAGTTCTGCGTCCAGGTCGGGAAATCGGTATAATAGACTGCGGAGGGACCCCACAGGAATGCGCGGTGGCGCGTCTTTCCGCCGAAGGGTTCGTACTTCTCCTCATACGCCTTGCGCATGATATCGATGACCTTGCGGTCGACCTTGTTGAAGTACGGATCGGTGCCGTTGACGGAAGCCCAGGAGTACAGACGGTAGAGCGTCTCGGCAATGCCGCAGAGGGCAGCGTATGGAGTCTTGAAGTAGTCCCACTTCTCAAGCTCGATGGTGTTCTGCTCGTTCATGAGCTTTGCGTACTTGAACAGCTCGTCCCAGTCGTACTTGATGCCGTATTCTTTCTCGATGAAAGCGATGGCATCCTTGAGCATCTGGGTAGAGTAGGGATGTGCGCCCGGCTCATTGTGGATCATGGCCAGCGTTACGGGGAAGTCAGGCAGGCTGATGCGGCGGCGCTGGATCATAGAGGTGCACTCGGAGGCGTTGCAGGGCATATTGGTGGAGAGGAAAGCTTTGCCGATTATCGGGAAAGCATCGTCTATCGCAACGCCGGTCTCAGCCGCGCAGCGGGAGCAGACGTCGGCAGGCAGACCGAAAGACTCGGCAACGTCGATATAATACGGCTCGATATGCTGGTCAACATCGCAGATGATGAACTCAGGCAGCGTCTGGAGCGGGAACGGGATAAGTCCCTTGAAGCCGGTCATAAACAGCGGAGGCAGGACCTCGTCAAAGGGGATGAAGTCATCGCTGCGCGGGCCGCCGCCGAGACGCTTGTCGTTTGCGAGCACGAGCGCGATGCGCTTTGTCAGGCTCTGGACGATGGCGTGCATGTTCGCGTGGGCGGTGCGCAGCTCATAGCCGCGGAAGCCCTCGAACAGACGGTCGATGAACATAAAGGTGCCGAGGTAGGAGCCCATCCAGCGGTACTCCCAGAAGCCCTTGAGGCAGGGGATGGGGGCGGAGGCGACCATCTGCACCATGCTCAGCAGGTTATTGAGCCACTGGGTGTAATCATAGAAGGTGTCCTTCACGCCGCGCCATTCGCGCCATTTGGCGACGCCGGTCTTGTCATAGTAGCGGGAGCGCTGACCGCCGACGCCGTGCTCGGCCTGCCATATCGGGTCGAAGCGTTCGAGCTTTTTATCAATAGCGGCTATAAGCTTATCTGTTGCTTTCATATTTCACTTGCCTCCCTGTATCTGCTTGATTTCCAGAGACTCAATAAAGGCTTGGAAGCGGGTGCGGAGCTGGCCGACCGCGCCGAGAGCGTATTCCTTCTCAATGGTGCAGGTGGGGATGCCGAGCTCGTTTGTGAAAATGTGGTGCGCAAGGACCTTTTCGTAGCTCCAGAACTCGCAGAACTTCATGTTCTCATAGATGATGCCATCGGCATGGAACTCATCGACAAGGCGCTTGACCTCGCTGTGGCGCTGGTCGATCTTCTCGCCGTCCATGAAGCGGGCGCACTGGTTCCAGAACAGATA
>CAKTKV010000230.1 GCA_934572355.1 uncultured Oscillospiraceae bacterium | reverse complement strand
GCCTGCGACCGCGGGTACAGCTACGCAAAGCGCAGCGGCATTGTCCCCGACCTGCTGCTCGGCGACTTTGACTCCTACACGGGGAAACTCCCCGAGGGCGCGGCGGTCGAGCGCCTGCCGCGGGAGAAGGACGACACAGACACGATGCATGCGGTGCGCCGCGCGCTGGAGCTGGGCTTTACGCGCATCAGCCTATACTGCGCACTCGGCGGGCGGCTCGACCATTTGCTGGCAAACCTCCAGGCCGCGTCCTACGCGGCGGAGCGCGGAGTGCCGGTACAGCTGTTCAGCCGCGGCTGCGAGGCATATATCTTCTCCGGCGGGAGCGTACGCATCCCGGCGCGCGCCGGCTGCTCGCTTTCGGTGCTGTCGCTCTCGGACAGGTGCACGGGCGTGAGCATCACAGGCGTCAAGTACCCGGTCGAGCACGCGACGATAACCAACCGCTTCCCCATCGGCACAAGCAACGAATGGCGCGGCGAAGCGAGAATAAGCCTCGAGAGCGGCATAATGGCGGTGCTGCTGTGCCGCATGCCGGGAAGCGACTCCGCGATGAAAACTTTCTGTTGACAGACTGCAATAATTTAGTATATAATATCCACTCGGCGGCACTGCAACCATTTGGTGGCACTGCTCGCCGAGTAGTAGTATTGTCAACTACTTCGGGCCTTGCCCGATGTTGAGTATCAACCTGAAAGGAGTGCACATCATGCTTCGTACCTACCAGCCCAAGAAGATCCAGCGCAAGAAGGAGCACGGCTTCCGCAAGAGAATGAAGACCGCTAACGGCCGTAAGGTTCTTGCCCGCCGCAGAGCAAAGGGCAGAGCAAAGCTCAGCTACTGAGACACCCCCGGTGAAGCAGGTTTATCGAGAATAATTTTTAGGGCGGAGTAATCCGCCCTTTAGGTGTTTGTCCGGATAACCGGGCAGACAGGCAGGAGAGCGACTTTTGGACGCCAGATGCACGCTAAAAAAGAACAGTGATTTCCGTCGGCTCTACTCCAAGGGCAAAAGCGCAGTCACGCCGTATATGGTGGTGTACTGCCGCCGCAGCCGCGAGGCGCATAACCGCGTGGGCTACACCGTGTCCACAAAGCTTGGGCACGCTGTCGTCCGCAACCGTGTGCGCCGCAGGCTCCGGGAGATTTACCGGCTCAATGCCCCTGCCCTGAAACAGGGCTACGACATCATCATCGTCGCGCGCACAAGGTGCGTCGGCGCGGAGTATGCCAAGATGGACAGAGCCTTCCTCTCCGCGTGTGAAAAGCTCGGCCTGATGAAGGAGACGGCGGAATGAAAAAGCTTCTGCTTGCCGCCATCCGCTTCTATAGGAGAATGATATCCCCGAGCCGTCCCCCCTGCTGCCGCTTTATTCCGACCTGCTCACAATACGCTATGGAGGCCATTGAGAAGTACGGTGCCCTCAAGGGCGGCGTGCTCGCGCTCCGGCGTATCTGCTGCTGCCATCCGTTTTATCACGGGCGGCGCGGCATCTACGATCCCGTACCCTAACAAAGAAACAACAAGGAGAATCCCATGGGCGAATTTATTTGCAAGATCTTTGCCTGGCCGCTGGTCAAATTCTATGAGCTCACCGGCAGCTACGGCCTCGCCGTCGTGTTCTTCGCGCTTCTTGTAAACCTCCTCATGACGCCTTTCATGGCGAAGAG
>CAKTKV010000229.1 GCA_934572355.1 uncultured Oscillospiraceae bacterium | reverse complement strand
AGCGCGCAGTTGTACGCCGTCTTTGACGGCACGCCTATGATGAAGTCCATGCGCGTCACATACTGCTGCATGATCTCCGGCAGCTTCACAAGGCCGAGGTTCGACATGCACAGGCAGGACTTGCATTCGCCCACCGCGTCGAACACTGCCTTCATCGCCGCATTCTTTACGACCAGCGGCATCACCTTGAGTATCGGAGACTTTTCGCTGTTGACGTTCGTCGCGATCTTGGTGCTCATCTGCTTTGCCGTGACCTCCATGCCCATGCGGTGATGGACATTGTTGCAGATCTCCGCAAAGCTGTATTCGCCGAGCTTGGGGTCTATCTCCGGCGTCACGTAGAGCGCGAAGTTGCGCATGGTCTTGCTCGGGAACAGGCTGCGCAGATTGACCGGCACCAATACCTTCACGGGCTTGCGCAGCCGGCGGAACGGCACACGCTCGGCCTGCAGGCGGAATATCGCCTGCATCATCGCAGCCGTCAGAAACTCCGTGACCGTCGCGTTATACTCGTGCGCCTTTTTGCGCACGGCGTCTGAATCGAGCATGAAGGTTGTCAGATGCACAAAGCCGTCAGGCTCCGTCTCGCCCTTGAGCGTGTAGGCGGTGGCTTCCTTGCGGCTCGCGGCATAGGGGCCGCAGTTTTTGAGGAAGCTGTCCTCCAGCTCCTCAGGCGACGGCTCCTCGAGTCTCCCGAGAACGCCGTTTTCCGCCGGGATGCTGATGCCGTATTTGCGCGTCAGGTACTCGGCGACGAGTGTCTTGAGGAATATCATCCCGCCCGTGCCGTCGGTGAGCGCGTGGAATATCTCCACGGCTATGCGGTTCTTGTAGGCGATCACGCGGAAAGCGCACTGGCTTATATCCTTATGCGACATGTGCGCAAGGGGGTAGGCCTGTTCGCTCTGTATCTCTGGCACCTCCGGCACGCGTTCAAGGTAAAACCAGAACAGCCCGCGCCGCAGCCGCACACCGATGGACGGGAAGCGCCGCAGCGTGACGTCGAGCGCCGTGCGCAGCACCTCCTTGTCGACCGGCTCCGTGAGCGTTGCGGACAGGCGGAAGACGTTGCTCCATTTCTTGCGCCGTGCGGCGGGGTATATCTTTGCCGCGTTATCCAGCCGCAGCCACTTCTGCTTCTGCTCCGCGGCCATGACCTTTGTGAGGAACTTGTTCATGTCCTCAAAGTCAGACATGTTCTCATTTAGCATGTAGAGCACGTAAGCGTGCCAGCGCTCGGGCGCTATGATCATCTGGCTTGAGCAGCCGGCTTCCAGCAGCTTCTCGTGCATCCTGCGCGAATCATCCAGCAGTATCTCGTCCCCGCCGACGAATATCAGCGACGGCGGCAGACCCTTGAGGTCGCCGAAGAGCGGCGATACCTCCGGCGCGTCCTTCGGCGTCACGCCGCCGGTATAGCACCCGGAATAGAAATTCAGCAGCTCCTCAGTGAGCGAGGGGTCATTGTCGCGGTTCACTGCATAGCTTTCGCCTGAGCAGGTGAGATCCGTCCACGGCGAGATGGCAATGATGCCGCAGGGCAGCGTCATGCCCTTTGACTTCAGGCGCAGGCACAGCGCGTAGATGAGCCCGCCGCCCGCGCTCTCGCCGCACAGGCATATCTGACCCGGCGTATAGCCCTTGGACAGCAGATAGCGGTAGCTCTCCTCCGCAT
>CAKTKV010000228.1 GCA_934572355.1 uncultured Oscillospiraceae bacterium | reverse complement strand
CGCTCAAGATACAAATAATTTTCAAGGAGAATCCTCATGTTTTGGACTGTAACCATGAGCCTGCTCGCAGGTCTCGGCACGGCGGCGAAGCTCTTTGCGCTGACGCTGCTTTTCGCGCTCCCGCTGGGGCTTGTGATCGCCTTCGGCTCTATGAGCAAGTGGGCGCCCTTTTCGCGCCTTGCCAAGAGCTCGCCGGGGCTTGCCGCCTTCCGCCCGATAAGCGCGCTGACGAATATAATCGTCTGGATCATCCGCGGCACGCCGCTCATGCTTCAGCTCATTATAATCTATTACGGCCCCGGCCTCTGGTTCGGCCAGAATATATGGGGCGCAAAGCGTCTGCTCGCCTGCACCGTGGCCTTCGTGATAAACTATGCCTGCTACTTCTCCGTCATCTACCGCGGCGGCATTGAGGGCGTCCCTCAGGGGCAGCGCGAGGCCGGTGAAGTCCTCGGCATGACCAAGACCCAGATCTTCTTCAAGGTTACGCTGCTTCAGATGATAAAGCGCATCGTCCCGCCCATGAGCAATGAGATCATCACCCTCGTGAAGGACACCTCGCTTGCGCGCATCATCGCCGTCATCGAGCTTACCAAGGCGGGCGAAGCGTTCATGAAGTCCGACGGCATCACATGGCCGCTGTTCTACACCGGCGTTTATTACCTGCTGTTCGTCGGCGTGCTCACGCTGCTGTTCAACTATATCGAGCGTCGGCTCAGCTACTTTAGATAAGGAGGCGCCCCATGGCAATACTTGAAGTCGAAAACCTGAAAAAAAGCTTTGATGAGCTGGACGTCCTCAAGGGCATCAGCTTTTCGCTCAATAAGGGCGAGGCGCTGAGCATCATCGGCTCCTCCGGCAGCGGCAAGACTACCATGCTGCGCTGCCTGAACTTCCTTGAAATGCCGAGCTCCGGCAGGATCACCGTGAACACCGATGCCGGTACGCATGTCCTGTTTGACGACAGCGCCGAGAAAAAGCTCACTGACGCGGAGATCAGGAAAAACCGCCTGCACTTCGGGCTCGTGTTCCAGAGCTTCAATCTTTTCCCACAGTACACCGCGCTTGAGAACGTGACCCTTGCCCCGAAGCTTCAGGCCAAGAACAGTGAAGCGTACAAGACCGATCCCAAGGCGATAGTAAAGGGCATCAATGACTGCGGCATGGAGCTTCTCAGCCAGATGGGGCTTGCCGACCGCGCGGACTATTACCCGCATCAGCTCTCCGGCGGCCAGCAGCAGCGCGTCGCGATCGCGCGCGCCCTCGCGCTCGAACCGGATATCCTCTGCTTTGATGAGCCGACGAGCGCTCTCGACCCGGAGCTTACCGGCGAGGTGCTCAAGGTCATCCGCGGCCTTGCCGAGAAGGACACGACCATGATAATCGTCACGCATGAGATGGCCTTCGCGCACGACGTGTCGGACGATGTTATCTTCATGGACGGCGGCGTCATCGTCGAGCAGGGACCTCCGTCGAGAGTTCTTGAGAATCCGACCGAGGAGCGCACGCGTCAGTTCCTGCGCAGCTATAACAAATAAGAACATTTTCAAGATTTTTGCATAAAGCTGTTGACATTCAGCCCTTGGATATGGTATTATCTCAGGGCTGAATGGGAACAGCCATGCGGGTGTAGTTCAATGGTAGAACACCAGCCTTCCAAGCTGGATACGTGGGTTCGATTCCCATCACCCGCTC
>CAKTKV010000227.1 GCA_934572355.1 uncultured Oscillospiraceae bacterium | reverse complement strand
CCTCATGGGCTATATCTGTGACGATGCCCACCCTGTCGATCTTGACAGCTTCCTTATCATCACCTTCACCCGCGCCGCCGCGGCGGAGCTTCGCGGCAGGATCATGGAGGAGCTTGCCGCGCGCCTTGCCGCCGATCCCGGCAGCCGCCGTCTGCGCCGCCAGAGCGCGCTGTGCCGCCGCGCGCAGATCGGCACCATCCACAGCTTCTGCGCGAACGTCCTGCGTGAGAACTGCCACGCCCTCGGCCTGACTCCGGATTTCAAGATCGCCGATGAGGAGCGCGCCGAAGCCATGCGCGCCGCCGCGCTTGAGCGCACTCTCGACGCGCGCTATGACGCGATGGATCAGCTCCCCGGCTTCCGCCTGCTTGCCGATACCGTCGGCGCGGGGCGGGACGACCGCCGCCTTTCCGACCTTGTCCTCAAGCTCCACAGCCGCATGCAGTGCCACGCCCGCCCGGAGGACTGGGCGCGCCGTCAGGTCGCGCAGCTCAAGGCCCCGGCGCAGGACGTCGCCGAAACGCCGTGGGGGCAGGAGCTGCTCTCATGGGCAAAGCGCACCGCCGATTATTGGAGCCGCGAGATGGACAGGCTCCTTGAAGCCATGACCGCCGAGGAGAAGATCGCCGCCGCGTATACCGAGAGCTTTTCCGTTACTGCCGACGGCATACGTGAGCTCTCCCGCTGCCTTGACCTCGGCTGGGACAGGGCGCGCGCGTGTCTGCCCATAGAGTTCCCGACGCTCAAGCGCCTTATGAAGTCGCCCGACCCCGCGCTTTCAGATATGCTCAAGGCGCGGCGCACCGCCTGTAAAAAGGCGATGGACGGCATGAAAGATACTCTCTATTCCGATTCCGCCTCGCTCCTGCGCGAGATGGAGCTCACCGCCCCGGCGATGGAGGCACTGCTCGAGGTCACTCTTGACTTTGACCGCGAGTATACCAAGGATAAGCGCAGCCGGGGGCTGGTCGATTATTCCGACCTTGAGCACCTCACCGCGCAGCTTCTCACGAACCCCGACGGCAGCCCGACCGAGACGGCAGCGCGCATTTCCCGCCGCTTCACTGAGATCATGGTCGATGAATATCAGGACGTCAGCCGTGTGCAGGACGCTATCTTCGCCGCCGTGTCGCGAGCCGGGAAGAACCTCTTCATGGTCGGGGACGTCAAGCAGTCAATTTACCGCTTCCGCCTTGCCGATCCCGGCATCTTCACCGAAAAATATTTGAGCTATTCCGACTATGAGTCGGCGCAGCCGGACGCACCGCGCCGCATCCTGCTGCGCGAGAACTTCCGCTCCCGGCGCGAAATTCTCGACGGGGCAAACAGCGTGTTCTCCCTGTGCATGTCCCGCGCCTTGGGAGATATGGACTATGACGATGCTGCGGCTCTCCGCTGCGGGGCAAGCTACCCCGCGTCTGTTCCGAAACCTGAGCTTATGCTCCTCGCTCTGCCCGAGAGCGAGGACGAGAACAGCCCGGATAAGACCGCCCTTGAGGCCGGGCTCGTCGCCCGGAAGATAAATTCTCTTATCGCCGCCGGGGCGACTGTCACGTCAAACGGCGGAGAGCGCCCCCTTGAGTATGGGGACTTTGCCATTCTTCTCCGCTCTGCCAATACCGTCGGCGGTGTGTACCGGCGCGTCCTCAGCGAGCACGGCATACCCGTGGCCTCCGTTCAGGGCGGCGGTTTCTTTGAGAGCGTCGAGGTCTCCACGCTGATCTCCATGCTCGCCGTCATAGATAACCCGCATAAGGACATCCCGCTCATCGC
>CAKTKV010000226.1 GCA_934572355.1 uncultured Oscillospiraceae bacterium | reverse complement strand
TCCATGCCGTAGCGCTTGCAGGTCAGATAGTCGTCGGCGCCGAAGCCGGGGGCGGTATGGACGCAGCCGGTACCGGAATCCATGGTGACGTAATCGGCCAGCACCAGGCGGGAGGTCTTGGGCAGGAAGGGATGGGAGGCCAGCATATTCTCGAAGAAGCGGCCGGGGTGGGTCTCGATGATCTCATAGCTGTCAAAGCCGCCGATCTTCATTACCTTATCGGTCAGCGCTTCGGCCATAATATACATTTCGCCGTTGGGAGCCTTGACGATGGCATACTGCTCGTCCGGGTGCAGGGCGATGGCGAGGTTGCCGGGGAGGGTCCAGATAGTCGTAGTCCAGATGACGAAGAAGAGCTTGCTCTTATCGATATCGGCGAGCTTGCCGTGATCATCGTTCATCGGGAACTTGACATAGACGGTGGTGCAGGGATCGTCCTGATATTCGATCTCGGCCTCGGCGAGAGCGGTCTCGTCCTTAGCGCACCAGTAGACAGGCTTGAGTCCCTTATAGATATGGCCGTTGCGGTACATTTTGCCGAACACGCGGACCTCATCGGCCTCGAAGCCCTTGTTCATGGTCTTATAGGGGTGCTCCCAGTCGCCGACAACGCCGAGACGCTTGAAGCCTTCCATCTGGAGACCGATGTACTTTTCGGCATAGTCATGGCAGGCAGAGCGGAAGTCCGCGACGCTCATGGCCTTATGGTTGAGCTTCTGCTCCTTAATGATGGCAGACTCGATGGGCATGCCGTGGTTATCCCAGCCGGGGATATAGGGGGTATAGTAGCCGCGCATGGCGTAGGAGCGGACGATGAAGTCCTTGAGCGTCTTATTCAGCGCGTGACCCATGTGGATCTTACCGTTGGAGAACGGAGGGCCGTCATGCAGGGAAAAGCGCGGGTGGCCTTCGTTCTTCTTGAGCATTTCATTATAAATATCCTGCTCCTCCCAGCGCTTGAGCATTTCGGGCTCGCGCTTGGGCAGACCCGCGCGCATGGGAAAATCAGTCTTCGGCAGATTAAGAGTGGCGTTAAAATCCTGTGACATAGCTGTATAGTCTCCTGTCTATCTGTGTCTTTATATTAGAAAATCTAAGGGGGCGCGCGCAGTCGCGCTCGCCCCGCTGGAAGGTTCGGAAAAAATCAAAGGGAGAACGGCTGCGTGCTGTCAAGCTTGCGCTGGCGGGCAGGAGCCGTGGGTGCCGCGGGGGCGGCGGGAACTGCGGGAGCCGTCTTCACCGGGGGGATATCTATCTGTATTGACGGATCGGCCTGTATTCGCGAGGCACTGTTCTCAATGCTGCGCACGGTATCGTCTACCGAAACAGCAGGCTTCGCCTCCGCCGCCTGCGGCAGAATGCCGTTTGCGACGGTCTCGATATTCTTAAGCTGAGTATTGCATATCGCGCGGGCAGCGTCGATGAACTTCGCGGTAGCAGCCTTTGCGGTCTCAAGGCGCTTCTCTTCAAAAGCAGTCTGCTCCTGGATGCCGCCGACGGCAAGCTTGACCTGCTTTTCAGCATCGGCGATCATGGCTGCGGCGCGGGTGCGGGCGTCAGCCTCGATCTGCACGGCGAGCTTCTGCGCAGAGACAACGGCCATGTTGAGCGCTTCCTCATTGGCGCGGTATTCCTCTATCTTATCGACGAGAACCTTCATCTTGCTCTTGAGGACGGAGTTTTCCTTCTGAGCAGCCGTAATATCATCGGCGATCTCCTCGAGGAAATTATCAACGGAGGCCATGTCATAGCCGCCTATGCGGGATTTTTCAAAAGTCTTTTCACGGATATCCTGTGC
>CAKTKV010000225.1 GCA_934572355.1 uncultured Oscillospiraceae bacterium | reverse complement strand
CTGAAAGCCACGCTGGACTACGCCGACAATCCCGACAAGACCACCGCCCCGGAATATCTGGACGAGGATCTATACGCCGCCCTGCGCTACGCAGAGAACGATGACAAAACCGATCGCAAAATGTTTGTGGGCGGTATTAACTGCTCGGCACAGAACGCCTACGCCGAGATGATCGCCGTGCAGCGGCGGTTCGGTCTGCGTGGCAAGGTGGTGGGCTACCACGGTATTCAGAGCTTTCGTGAAGGCGAGGTTACACCGGAGCAAGCATTCGCCATTGGCAAGGAAACCGCACGGCGGATGTGGGGCGATCGGTATCAAGTGCTTGTCACCGTCCACCTGAACACCGACAATGTGCACTGCCATTTTGTTGTGAATCCCGTGTCCTTTAAGGACGGTGCAAAGTTCAAAAACAAAATCGGCGACCACAAGGAGCTGCGTAAAATCTCCGATACAATCTGCCGGGAACACGAGCTGTCTGTGCTGGAAAACAGTGATTTCTACTCCAAAGGTAAGAAAAAGGAATATTGGGTTCATAAGGCCGGCAAGCAGACCCACCGGGATATGCTGCGCCGGGATGTGGAGGAAGCGCTGGCCAAATGCGGCTCCTTCCGGGAAATTGAGTATTACTTGAAATGCCTTGGCTACCGCTTCCAGCGGGACTTCCATTATGCCCACCCCTCCGTTATCGTCGACGGCTGGCAGCGCCCTGTCCGCATTGACAGCATTGGACCGCAGTACAGCAGAGAAGCCATCCGGGAGCGGTGCCTTGAAAATCAGCGGAAGCCGGGGTTGTACGGATACGCCTATCCGCAGTGGAAACGGGCGCCGCTGCTGGCTATCGAGTACCATCTGCGGCAGGCGCAGAGGAAAGATACCGTTACGCTCCTGTTTGAGATTTTTATTGAACTTCTGAAAATCTGCACCGGCAGCAACATCGAAAAAGCTGACCAGCACCCGTTGTCTCCGGCTATGCGGGCGGAGGTGCGGAAGCTGGATCAATATCTGGAAGAATACAAGCTCCTTTGCGACCGCCACATCGAGTCGCCAAAGGAGCTTTTGTCCTTTCAAGAGGGCTTGACCGCCCGGATTTCGGCATTGGAAGAACAGCGCTACGCTCTGCGCCTGAAGCTGCGCCGGGTGAAGTCTCCGGAGGAAGGGGCTGCATTGAAAGAGCGCTGCAAGGAGATCACCAAAGAGATCACGCCCCTGCGGCGGGAGCGGAAAACGGTTCTGCGTATTGCAGAACACATCCTGAAAATACAGGAGCTTCTGGATGTCGAGCGAAAAACCGAAATGGAGCGCAACCATCTGACACGAAAGAAAGAGAGGAAGATTGAACGATGAAGCAAACTAATATTGCAGTTTCCAAGCTGCATCCCTTTGAAAATAACCCCTATCAGGTCCGGGACGATGCGGAGATGAATGCTCTACTTGAGAGCATTCGGGAAAGCGGCATTCTCACTCCGCTGATTGTCCGCCCCATAGAAAATACTGATGAATATGAGGTAGTCAGCGGCCATCGCCGCTTACACGCCGCACAAAAGGCAGGGATCACCGAGATCCCTGCCTTGATTTATGCCCTTGACCGGGATGCTGCCGCCATTGCGGTAGTAGACAGTAATCTGCACCGGGAGCATATTTTACCATCCGAAAAGGCATTTGCCTATAAGCTGAAAGCTGATGCTCTGAAGCATCAGGGACAAAGAACAGACATAACTTCGGAGCAAATTGCGCCGAAGTTGTCCACGGAGGTAATTGGAGAACAAGAAGGAATCAGTAAGGATACCGTTAAGAGGTACATC
>CAKTKV010000224.1 GCA_934572355.1 uncultured Oscillospiraceae bacterium | reverse complement strand
ATCGCGAACACCTGCTTCTGGTACATTTTCGTCTCACCGCAGGCGGAGAGGGGCAGCAGCATGCACAGGCAGAGCAGCACCGCGGCGATTCTGTGAAAGACGTTTATGTGCTTCATACGATATATCCTTTTTCTGAAAAATATGCCCTCCAAAAAAGGCTTCAAAAAGCCGCAAACCGCTATTTACTTTGCGCGGAAGTTTTGGTATAATAATTCCCGCAGTAATCATGGCGGCTGCTTTTGTGTCCGAAACAACAGTCAGTATACCATATATTGCGGTAAATGTAAATACGTGCCCGTAGCTCAGCTGGATAGAGTGTCAGACTCCGACATACGCGGCGCGTAGAGTATCGGAAATCCGCAAGCGGTTGAAGGCACTGGCACAGAGCGCAGCGAAAACAAAAAAGCGATACGTCTTTGACTACTGTTTGACCACCAAAAGCAAAAAAGCAGACCCACGCCGACCGGCGCAGGCCGAACATACGTGCCCGTGGCGCAGCTGGATAGCGCGTCGGACTCCGACTCCGAAGGTCGCAGGTTCGAATCCTGTCGGGCATACCATCATGGTCAGCCAATTTTGATGACACTGCGTCAAACGCAGTGTCATCAATGCTTTCCGGGCTTAAAAGGCTCGGAAATTTTTTTATTTTTCCATTGATGACAAACGCGGTTTTCGAGCGACTGACAGGACCCGAACCGCTACTTGACGGTTTTTCAAGATTTATATATGTGTTATTGAATGTTGGAGGTGAAACATGAGCAAGTAAGTCAGAGAGACAAAAGAATATTGAATTGGTCAGGCCGGAACTTTTGAGAAATCAAAGGTTTCGGCCTTTTTGCATTTAGGAGGAGGTATCGAAGTGAAGAATTACGAAATCAAACAGGCGTTCAAGAATCTGCCGGACGCTGGACGTCCGGACAATGAGACGGTGGCGTGCCATGAATATAGGCAGTGTGAAGGGTGTAATTATCCGGCACATGGTTTTATTTGCTGGCACGGCGACGGCAAATGCCTGAGAACTGAAATGCAGGAGGTAAAAAAATGATGATACATGCAGTACTCGGCAATCCAAACCACCCGGAATACGGCGTTGCAACCATTCCGTTTCCTATCCCACATGACCAGTACGCACACTGCATGGAGCTGCTGGAGGCATTGGAAATTGGCGATGCAGTCAAAGCTGACTGCCAAGTGCAAGAGATCAATAGCTTTTATTCTGTGCTTAAGCACACGGAAAAGTTCACCGTCAATGTGGAGGAGTTAAACTATCTTGCCAAGCGGCTGGACGGTTTCGATATGGGAGAAGCTACTCAGTTTCAGGCGATGGCACACAAACTGGAGCTTTCCGAGCTGAAGGATTTAATCAACCTGACCTTCTGTTGTCAGGAAGCCACAGTTATTACGGATTTTTCTGACCTCGCCGCTGTTGGCCGTGACCACTATATGAACCTGCACGGCGGCTGTGCAACTGTTACCGAGTTGGAGGCACTGGATGGTGAGGAAACGGCAAGACAGCTCATTGCGAGCGTCGGCGGCACGGTCACACCATATGGCGTGGTCTATGACAATGGCATGCGGTTAGAGCAGGTCTATGACGGGCAGTTCTTTCCTTGCTACTACTATGAGCCGCATGCCACTATGGTCGCGGTGACTCCCAAATCTGAGCCGGAGAATACCGAGCACATCACATGGCTATATCTCCCGATGGCGCAGGAGGAAATTGACCGTGTTCTCCAGAGGTCGGGAATCGCGGATTCTGCGGATGCTCGGCTTCGGTTGGAACACAGTCAACTGCCAGATGAAGTGAACGCGCTG
>CAKTKV010000223.1 GCA_934572355.1 uncultured Oscillospiraceae bacterium | reverse complement strand
GCATCAGACTGTCAAAAAAGTATTTTTGCCAGTCTGCTTGAAAATCTGAACTTTTTTGAAAGTTCAGGTTTTATTTTTATTGGACGTGAAAGACACCCCTCCTGGGTTTCTTTCACCGTATCTTCCTTCCCGTAACTTCTGCTGTATACGGGTTATTTGACACGCTCTTGCCCCGGCATCTGTGAGAACAGATGCCGGGGCATTTCTATTGTTCAGTCCCGAATGTTTCTGATTTTAGTCAAGTCTCCGCTGCACAGGGTTTCCATGCTGCGGGAAATTTTGTCCGGTTCCCAATCCCACCATCTGAGCTTCAGTAGGTACTCCGTGAGTTCTTCATCAAACCGCTGCCGTATCACCCGGCACGGGTTCCCTCCCGCAACGCAGTAGGCGGGAACGTCCTTTGCCACTACGGAATTTGCGGCAATGATCGCGCCGTCGCCGATATGTACCCCCGGCATGACGGTCACATTCTGTCCGATCCACACATCATTTCCGATGACAGTATCGCCCTTGAGCGGCAGCTCGTCGAGCGTCGGCGCGAACTTTTCCCAGCCGCCGCCCATTATGTTGAATGGGTAGGTCGTCACGCTGTTCATTCTGTGGTTCGCGCCGTTCATGACAAACTCTATTCCTCTCGCTATGGCGCAGAATTTGCCGATAATAAGCTTATCACCTATAAAATCGTAATGATGTGTGACGTGCTCCTCAAAGCGTTCCGCTCCGTTTACATCGTCGTAATAGCTGTAATCGCCGGCGATAATGTTTTTGCGCGTAATGACGTTTTTGATATACACGACCTGTTTGATGTTTTCATTCGGATAAATTTTATTCGGATCAGGCCCTATCATATTGCTCCCCTCTCTCAGATTTCTGGCATTACAGGTACCGCCCCGTAATGCTGTCGCTGTTTTCCCATATCTCCCGCGGCGTTCCGCAGGCCACTATCCTGCCGCCCGCGTCTCCGCCGCCCGGCCCCATGTCGATGACATAATCGGCATTTCGGATAACGTCAAGGTCATGCTCAATGACAATGACCGTCGCGCCGTTATCCAGAAGCGCCTGAAAGACCTTCATCAGCACCTGCACATCCAGCGGGTGCAGGCCGATCGACGGCTCGTCGAACACGAATACAGAGTCCGTCTGTGTCTTGCCGATCTCGCTTGCAAGCTTCAGGCGCTGCGCCTCGCCGCCGGACAGACTCGGCGTTTCCTCGCCGAGCGTGAGATAGCCAAGGCCGAGCTGCTTCAAAATGTTCAGCTTCTGGACGACGGTATTCATATCCTTGCAGAACTCGATGGCGGAGTTGACATCCATGTCCATAAGCTCCGGAAGCGAAACGCCTGCGCCTGCCTTGTTCGTAAGCTTCACGCCGTAGGCCGCCCGTGCGTAACGTGAGCCACGGCAGTCCGGGCACGGGATATCCACATCCGGCAGGAACTGAACATCAAGACTAACAACGCCCGTCCCGTCGCAGCCGGGGCAGCGCAGAGAGCCGGTATTGTAGGAAAAGTCACTGGCCTTATATCCGCGCTCCTTCGCGTCGGTCGACTTTGCGTATAGCTTGCGCAGCTCGTCATGCACCCCCGCGTAGGTCGCGACAGTCGAGCGGACATTGATGCCTATCGGCGTTGCGTCAATGAGCTTTACGTGCTGTATCCCCTCGGCGTCTATCACGCGGATGTGCTGCGGCAGCGCCCGCCCCTCGATCATCGCGGCCAGAGCCGGGACAAGGCTTTCCAGCACCATTGTCGTTTTCCCGGAGCCGGACACGCCGGTGACGACGGTGAGCCGTCCTTTCGGAATATCGACCTCCAAGGGCTTCACC
>CAKTKV010000222.1 GCA_934572355.1 uncultured Oscillospiraceae bacterium | reverse complement strand
TATGCGTTCCAGAAGCAGGTTCGTACCACACCCGTAGAGGAGCTTTTGAATGTGCATCTGGGGCTGCATCAGGTCGTAGAGGTGTTTGACGGCGTACAGTCTGTCATCCTCTATAAGACGCTGGACGGCTTCATCCCGGCTCCAATGTTTGACGCCGAACGCGCCAGACAGAACCGCAGAGAACAGAAAAAGGCATCTGCCTGACAGACAAAACACACATGGAGGCGCTCGCCTCCCCAAATACGAAGGAGAAAGACCATGAAAAACAATTTCACCATTTCTCAGAGAAACGCCATCGTGGAAAACCATCTGTGGTGCATCAAGGCCGTGATGAAGCAGAACCGCGCGCTCATCCGCGCGGCGAAGCTGGACACAGATGACGTGTACCAGCAGCTTGCGCTGCGGCTCATCCGGGCGGTCATGTCGTATGACCCGGAAAAAGGCAATCTGGAGCAGCATATCTTCGCGCAGCTCCGCATGGAGCTGCAGAAAACAGCGCACAGCAATGTGATCTCGCTGGATGTTTACCGCATGAGGGCCGCCGCATGAGCTTACGAGATAAAATGCTGGCTGTCATGGCCGACGTAAATAGCGCCGTTTCCGAGCGTGAAGAATTGGTTGAACTCATTGCCATTGCGCTCCTGACGCGGAAGAACCTGTTTATCCTGGGAGACCCTGGTCAAGCGAAGAGCTACGCGATCAACGCCTTCCGCAGCCGCATCACAGGCGCAAAGCAGTTTGAACGGCTCCTTTCCAAGCAGACGGACGAAGAACAGCTCTTTGGACGGCTTGATCTTTCCAGCCTGATCCCCGGCTCCGTGCCGGAAGCTGCGTTCGAGGGCGACAGCGTCTACCAGAATCTGCGCTTTGATTTGCAGAGTTTCCTGAACGGTCTGCCGCAGATGAAAAATGAAGCAGCGACGTTCACAAAGCTGGCGGAAGTCAGTAATAAGCTGGACGCCTACCGCAAAGCCGTCGCCGTGCTGCATCCGTGTGAACCGGTCGTGCAGACTGCGGGCAAAATTCCGGAGGCCGACATTGTGTTTCTGGATGAGATATTCAAGTGCAATGACGGTGTTCTGAACGCATTGCTGACGGCACTCAACGAGCGGAAGTACACCAACGAGGGGCGTACCTATCCCATTCCGACGATCTCCTTTTTCGCCGCATCCAACGAAATTCCGAATTTCAATGACCCTGAGGAGAAGATCCTTGCGGCGCTCTACGACCGACTGGAATTAAAGATCGTTACGGAAAACATTTCGGAAAAGGCACATCGGCTGGCGATCCTGAAAGACAAGCTCGGCGGCTCGTTCGGCGCAGTCCATGCGACGATCTCGCTGGAGGAGCTGCGTGCCATGCAGCAGGAAGTCGCAGCCATTCAGGTGCCGGACAGCATCCACGACCTGATGGACGATGTGCTCTGCGCGCTGCGCGCACAAATTTCTGTGTCCGACCGAAAATTCCTCAGCTACTTCTCCATTGCGCAGGCAAAGGCATGGCTGGAGGGGCATACAGAGGTCACATCGACCGATCTTCTGGTGCTGCGAAATTACTTCTGGCAGCAGCCAAGTGACCGTGAGTTTGTAACCGGCACGCTGGAGCGTCTGTGCGTCAATCCGATGCAGGAAAAGGTCAACGATCTTCTTGCCATGGCGCAGGACGCAAAGGACGACTTTGACAGCGCCTGCGGCGCGGCGGAAAACGAACGCACGAAGCAGGCCGCACTCCGCAAATTCCGCGGTGAGCTGGTGCGGCTCTACCAGATGCAGACCGAGATGGCAGCAAACGCCGGTTCTGACAGTGAAAAGGCGCTTACGGACGGACTGCTTTCC
>CAKTKV010000221.1 GCA_934572355.1 uncultured Oscillospiraceae bacterium | reverse complement strand
CTACTGGGCAGTGATAGCGCGGCTTGCTGAGGCTCGCTTTGCCGTATTCTATCGCCGCCGCAGGGCAATCGCATATGCAGGCCATGCAGTGCGTGCAGTGCCCTCCCCATACGGGGCGGCCATTCTCAAGCCTGATGCTGTGCGTCGGGCACTCACGCGCGCACTTGCCGCAGCCGATGCAGCTATCCTTGACATAGAACTTGCGGTCTTTAACAAAGCATTTATAAAACACGGGGTTCGCGATGTCGCTGTACATGAGGTCGATAAGCCTCACAGGCAAAACATCGAACGGCTCGCCGTTTGCAATGCGCTCCGCTGCGTCCGCGATCTGCCCGGTGCGCGCAGTGACGATCCTTATCGCTTCATCCCGCTCCGGCACGGCGAACATGGCCACATAGTTTTCCGGCATGATGACCTGCTCCGTACCCATATACGCAAAGCCTTTTCTCTCGCAAAGGCGCGCGTTGTACTTTGCGGCATTGCCTATCTCACTGCCGCAGCTCATAATGAACCACGCCGACAGTTCGTCACCGTAAAACTCCGTCTCGTCTATCCACTTTTCGACAAGGCGCGGGATGCGCCAGCCGTAGGTCGGCGTGACAAACACGAGCCTTTCCGTCCTGACCGCGGCGGCGTTCCCGTTTCTGATCCGCTCATTGAGAGACAGTATCTCGTCCCCGGTGGCCTTGGCGATCCTGCGCGCGATATACTCGCTGTTGCCCGTCCCGCTGAAATACAGTATCATAGCCGCTCCTCCGTCAAAAAAGATCCTCGTCTATCACATTGAAGCCGACGACCTTTACATTCGTCCAATCCGTACCGCAGGTGTAGCAGATATATTCCGCATAGAACGTCGCCGGTACGCCATCGCCGTCCGTCACGCCATCGCCGTCGTTGTACCCGTCAAATGTTATCCCGCATTCGAGAGTCGTTATGCTCTCTCCGCGCAGGATATATGCCCGATCTCCCGGCTGCACCTCGCTCAGGAGCTGAAACGCCTGATTGTTGTGATCCGCAATGACCATGCCTATGCCGTCGGAATATATCGCGGCGCTGTCCTCGGCGTCGCATATCGCCTGCCGTATCTGCGCCTCGTCTTCTCCCTCGCCGTCCGAGAACAGCGCCACATTCACCGCCGCGCTCGGTATCACGAGCCGACCGGTCATGTATTCGCGCCTGTTTCTCTCCTCCACAGTCTGCGCGTTCAGCCCCATCAGCGCCTGTACCTCAGGCGAAACGGGCTTCGGCGTAGGCGTAGGCGACGGAGTGGGCGACGGTACGACTATCGGCGTCGGTCCCGGTGTCGCTGCCGGCTGCTCTGCGCCCGTCCCATCTGCTGCGCAGCAGGAAAGCGACAGCGCCATAAGCGCCGCCAGCGCGGCAGCCGCGCCCAGCGCCGCCTTGGGATGGGCCGCAATGGCCGACGCCGCGCGGGGAGCCGTGAACTGCTCCAGCACACACAGCGCGGCGCAGCAAAGCACCATCGCCGCCAGCGGCACGACGGAAAACTGCTTCGTCCCGTCAAACACGGCCAGATACACCGCCGCCACGCCCAGCATGGTCACCACCAGCGTCTCCACCATCAAAACCGCGCCTGCGGCCCGGTCCTCCTTCTTCAAAAACAGGAGGAACAGCAGAAACGCCGGAACGATATAGCCCGCCGCGCCCACGCTGAACACCAGCACGAAGCCCAGCGCGTTGAGCGCCAGACAGCACAGGTGGAACCGCCGCTCGCCCCGGCCCCGGGCGCTGAGCGCGAGGGACAGCCCCACCAGAACGCCCAGCATCATCTGGCTGATGTTGCCGTGTGCCATGCCGAACATCAGGGCGCTGACAAT
>CAKTKV010000220.1 GCA_934572355.1 uncultured Oscillospiraceae bacterium | reverse complement strand
ATATAAATCATGTCATATGTCCTTACGAATGCGAGCATTCGTCGTACATATCTCCATGATTTGCATGGCTCTGAATAGTTACATATTTTACTTCTTCATTGATCCGTTTTGCATGATCCTCAAAGGACTGGTATGCCTCATCTCCACGATGATCCGGAAGTTCTACCCGCTGCTTCAGATCGTCTCCTAGCATTTCTGTAAATTTACAGCTTCCCCAATAATTGAGGTGGGAAGCATCGTTCAGATCTTCTTCCACATTTAATTCCATTTTCTCGTTATAATCGATCAGCTCAACACCATACTCATCTGCCACCATACGGATTTGCTGATACGTTTCTTCATCCTCAGGAGCAACTGCATAGGGTGCCACAATCAGAATCAGTTCTGCATCCTTCTTCTGCATATAATCCATGATCTTCCGCAGATATTTTTCCGACTTTGGCGTTAAGCCACCCGGAACTCCTGAAGGATCTGCTGCCTCTTCTGCTTTGATATGCTTCCAGTAAGGAGTATACCCCTTAAAGCTCTGCAACTGATTCTCATTCCAGAAAAGCTGCGTGAAGTCCTCAGCCTCCAGTTCATCATACCTTCCATGATATACTGCAAAAGAAGGAAAATAGTTAAGAAAATGCTGCGGCTCTACACTGGCACAGAGCATGGCAAGTTTATTCAGGGAAAATTTCATTCCATAAATATTTTCCGAAATCCAGGTATACTGATAATCCTCTTTAAACCGTGCAGGCGCATACAGATCCAGCACCACAACCTTCGGATCCTGATACTTGTAAAATTCCTTCAAATAATAATAGGTCATCCATAAGGGCTGCTCCGCACCACTATAATCATATGCTGCAATACCATACTCTTCCCACAAAAGTGCCGTATTCACATTACAATGAATATGACTGGTTCCCAGAAAAACTGCATCAATGCTGTCTTCTGATTGAAAATACAGTCCACGGTTCTGATTAATACCATGATCTGACTTGATCTGTAAAATATCTGACAACACAGAAATCCCCAAAATCAGTGCGAATATCGCCAAAACCCGGATCACTATTTTTTTATCTTTAATTTTTTTAATAAAACTGCTCATTTTATTTTCCTTTTATATCTGATACCAGATACCCTTCATTTCTACAATTCCTTCCATCATCCATTGCACTATCTTTCAGACTTCACGATGCAATACCATTTTCAGACATAATTATCTTCTAAAACTGCATATAAATAAACTGTCCGGTATCATATCCCGGTCCATAGATTCCAAAAACAAACAAAATCAGAATCATCACCACAAAAAATGCATAGCGTACTCCCGAGCTTTTCCATTGAAGAAGCGCAGGGAAACGTACTCCTTTTCCGGACGACACCCAGTCCCCGATGCTGACAATCATAATTCCAAGAAAAGCCAGCCAGAATTCAATATTTTTGCCAAAAACAGTGAGAAACATTTCATTCCAGTCCGCGAACTGCAGATGCATAGGAATAATTCCGGACAGATACCGCAGTGCAGCACTGGCACTTCCCGCCCGGAAAAAGATCCATGCAAAGGCCGCAAGCAAAAACACACCCGCTGCCCGCAGGAAGATAACGCATTTTCCTTTTCTTCCGGAAACCATCCTTCCTCTTTTCTTATTCCGGTCATTTTTCACCGCTTCCATCGAAGTATAAAAGCCATGAATCAGTCCCCAGGCAATATAGTTTAAGCCCGCGCCGTGCCACATTCCACATACCAGAAATACAATCATATTGTTCATGACCTTACGGACAATTCCCTTCCGGTTTCCTCCAAGCGGAATATATAGATAATCCCTCAGCCATGAGCTTAAGCTGATATGCCATCTGTGCCAGAAATCCGTCATGGACTGTGCCGTATAGGGCTCTTTGAAATTCATTG
>CAKTKV010000219.1 GCA_934572355.1 uncultured Oscillospiraceae bacterium | reverse complement strand
TCAAAGCTCTCGCCCTTGCACTGCTTGAGCGCATGGGCGACGACGCCGGGGCCGGACACGCCGACGTTTATGACCGTCTCCGGTTCGCCGACGCCGTGGAACGCCCCAGCCATAAAGGGGTTATCCTCAACAGCGTTCGAGAACACGACGAGCTTTGCGCAGCCCATCGGGTCAATGTCCGCAGTCTGCTTTATTATCCTGCCCATGAGCGCGACGGCATCCATGTTTATGCCCGCTCTCGTCGAGGCGAGGTTCACGCTCGAACAGACAAGCTCCGTCTGCGTGAGCGCGGCGGGGATGGAATCAATAAGCCGCAGGTCGCTTTTCGTGAAGCCCTTGTGCGCAAGCGCCGAGAAACCGCCGATGAAGTTCACGCCCGTCTCGTGCGCGGCGCGGTCGAGCGTCAGGGCGATGGGGGTATAATCCTCCTCCCGGCATGCAGCGGCAACGAGCGATATCGGGCTTACCGAAATGCGCTTGTTGACAATGGGTATGCCCAGCTCCCGCTCAATGGCGCAGCCGGTCTCGACAAGCTTACCCGCGCAGCGGCATATCTTGTCGTAGATCTTCCGGCAGCACTCGTCCATGCTCTCGCTTGCGCAGTCAAGCAGGCTTATGCCCATGGTGATCGTGCGCACATCGAGGTGCTGCTGGTTTATCATGTCAATGGTTTGCAGAATTTCACTGCTGTTGAAGAGATAGCTCATAGGGCACCTCAGATCCTGTGCATGGCTTCAAAGATGTCCTGCCGCTGGATGTGGATATCGAGCGCGCGCTCCTCGCCCTTCTCCTTGAGGAAACGGATCAGCTCATCAAAGGGCATGGTGCAGTCGGCAAGGTCGACAAGCATTATCATTGCGAAATACTCCTGCATCAGGGTCTGGCTGATATCGAGGATGTTTATCTCCTTCTGGGCAAGCAGCGAGGTGACGTAAGCGGTGATGCCCTTGCTGTCCTTCGCGAACACGCTGACTATTGCTTTCATTCTCTTCTCTCCCTATGTATTAGTGTTGTCAGCCCGAATAGTGCTGGCACAGATGCCTGACGCAGCACCTTTCACACTCCGGTCTTCTCGCGATGCACACTGCTCTGCCGTGCAGGACTATGCAGTGGCAGAAGTCCGAGGAGTGCTCGGGCGGCAGTATTTTCCTCAGCTCCATTTCGATCTTCACCGGGTCCTTGAGGTTATCCACAAGGCCGAGGAGATTTGAAATGCGGATACAGTGCGTGTCCACGACCGTGGAGCCGGGGATCTTGAACACATCGCCGAGGATGAGGTTCGCGGTCTTGCGCCCGACGCCGGGCAGAGCCGTCAGCTCCTCCATCGTGCGCGGCAGCTCCCCGCCGTATTTCTCCAGCAGCACATTCGCGCAGGCGACGATGTCCCGCGCCTTGGAATGATAGAAGCCGCAGGAGCGCACATACTCCTCCACCTCCGCGACGTCCGCTTCGGCAAAGGCCTCAAGCGTCGGGAAGCGTTCAAACAGCGCCGGGGTTATTTTGTTCACGCGCTCATCGGTGCACTGCGCCGCAAGGCGCACCGAGAACAGCAGCTCATAGGCCTTGTTCCAATCGAGCGTGCAGTCCGCCAATGGGTACTCCGCCATCAGCAAGCGGACGATCTCATTTACCTGCTCCTGTGTTCTCATCTGCTGAGCTCTATCGTGCCGCCGCACTCGATGACCGGCAGCTCCACCTTGCTGTAGGTGCCGCCGAACTGGTACTGCGCCGCGAGGGGGAAGCTGGCGCTGCTGCCGGAGGGCAGGCTCAGCGTATGCACCGTGGAGGCAAGCAGGGTCTCAAGGCGCGTGTTGTTCTCCCACTTTATCGCCGGGGAGTCCGCTGAGGCGTACTGGTCGCCGACGCTGACGTTGACGGCGTTATAAAGCTCGCGCACCTCGATCTGATAGGA
>CAKTKV010000218.1 GCA_934572355.1 uncultured Oscillospiraceae bacterium | reverse complement strand
GCTGGAGCAGCGGCACATCACAGCGCCGGAGCTTGAGAGCGTGGAGATCGCAGGCGGCTTCGGAAATTATCTGAGGCCCGAGAGCGCCGTGCGGATAGGGATGCTGCCAAAGGAAACTCTCGGCAAGCTCCGTGTCATGGGCAACACTGCTCTTGCGGGAGCGTCCATGCTCGCGCTGGACAGCGCGAACTGGGAAAGGCTGCGGGGCATCCCGGCAAAGTGCCGGTACATAGAGCTATCCGGCAGGGACGATTTTGCCGGGGCTTTTACGGATAATCTGACTTTCTGATATACGGAGGACAATAAAATGGAAATGCGCTTTCCTATCATTCTTGACGGCGCGACCGGTACGCAGCTGCAGAAGCGCGGCTTCACCGGCGACATGAGCGCCGAGCAGTGGGTGCTCGAACACCCGGAGAGCATTCTTGAGATCCAGCGCACATACGTTGCGGCGGGCTCAAATATCCTGTACTCCCCCACCTTCGGCGCGAACCGCCAGAAGCTTGAGGACAGGAAGATATTCAACCGCACAGCGCAGATGAACCGCGAGCTTGCATCGCTCTCCAGACAGGCGGCGGACGGCCGCGCGTGGGTCGCGGGAGACATCGCGCCGACAGGACGCTTCCTCGCGCCGCTCGGCGACGCTGCGTTTGAGGAGCTTGTGGATATATACACCGAACAGGCAGCAGGTCTTGAGCAGGCCGGGGTCGACCTCTTCGTGATAGAGACGATGATGACTCTGTCCGACGCGCGGGCGGCGGTGCTCGCAGTGCGCAGCGTGAGCGATAAGCCCATCTTCGTCACCTTCACCTGCGATGAGAGCGGCAGGAGCCTGACGGGTACGGACATGGCCGCGGCGCTGACCGTGATGCAGGGCATGGGCGTGAGTGCCTTCGGGCTCAACTGCTCCACGGGGCCGGACAAGATGCTGCTCCAGCTCCAGCGGCTGCACCGCTATGCGCGCATCCCGCTCATCGCAAAGCCGAACGCGGGCATGCCGCAGGTCGTTGACGGAAAGACCGTGTATGATTGTCCTCCGGAGCACTTCGCGTCATACGTCCCGGAAATGCTCAAGGCCGGGGTCGCGGTGTTCGGCGGCTGCTGCGGCACGGACGAGGGACACATCGCCGCGCTGCGCGCGGCGCTTGACAGCGCGCCGTATAACCGCCCCGCCCCGGAGCTTACAGATCTGCTCCCCGCGGCGACGGAAAAGGACGCGGTGTACCTTCCACCGGACGCGGGGCACGGCGCGGTCATTACCTCCGGCGGCAATACCGAGGCCGCAATAGAAGAAGCGCTCGCGGACGAGTGGCCGACGGCTGCATTCGGGCTGAACGACTGGGCAGACGTCGACACGCTGGCGGACTATCAGTACATGCTGCGAAAGCCCCTGTGCCTTGTCAGCGGCGACGCGGAGCTGCTGGAAGCCGGACTGCGCGTCTATCAGGGGCGCGCATTGTACGAGGGCAGTCTGGCAGACGAGGCACTCGCCCCGCTTCAGGACAAATACGGGCTCATAATATAAGCCTTTATACAAAGAGCTCCCGCGGTCAAATGGCCGCGGGAGCTCTTATGTTTTGCTGTTTTGTAATATGCGTCAGCTTTCGGTGACAAACTCGTCCTCACCGGTGACCTTCTTCTCGAACTTCGCCATGAAGAACGGGGAGAAAATACCGGCAATGCTGAGGATGATGAGCACCCAGCTCACGGGGGATGTGAACAGGCAGCCTATATCGCCGCCGCTGACGCGCAGCGCGCCGCGCAAGCCCTTTTCGCTGATGGGCCCGAGGATGAGCGCGAGGACGACTGCCGCGTTATTCAGGTCAAACTTGCGCATCAGGTAGCCGAGGCCGCCGAAGATGAGCATAACGACGACGTCGCTCAGGTTGCGGTGGATGGCGTAGGAGCCGACGAAGCACAGCACCGTGACTGCAGGGATGAGGAT
>CAKTKV010000217.1 GCA_934572355.1 uncultured Oscillospiraceae bacterium | reverse complement strand
CCTCAGCACCTGTGGCCGGGCGGCCAAGGTGCGCGTCATGCAGTCCAGGACCCTGATATACGGGGCTTCTGCCGTCGAAACGCCGGAGCTCAATGAATATACCGGCCACCTCTCATCTCTCCTCAAACTTGAGCATAATGAGCTTGAGGATGAGCGGCTGCGCCAGCGCATCGCCCGCCTCACCGGGCACACCGCGGAGCTTCGTATCGGAGCTGCTTCCGACGCGGAACGCCGCCTCCTCACTTCCCGCGCCGAATGCGCGCTCAAGGCTGCGCGTTCCGCGGCAAAGGGCGGTGTGCTCCCCGGCGGCGGCACGGCGTATATCCGCGCTGTCCCTTGCGTCAGAGAGCTTTGCGCCGATCTGCCCGGTGACGAAAAGGCAGGTGCGGGCATACTTGCCGCCGCGCTTGAAGCCCCGCTGCGCACCCTCTCGCGGAACGCGGGATACGTCCCCTCCGAGGTCACGGCGCATGTCGCCGCGGGTCTCGGCAATTACGGTTTTGACATTGCTTCCGGGCAGTATGCCGATATGCTCAGCCGCGGGGTCATTGACCCGGCCGCTGTTCTGATAACGGCGCTGCGCTCCGCCGTCTCCGTCGGCGCGCAGCTTCTCACGGCAGATGCCGCCGTTTTGATAGACGGCACGCCGCTCTCCTCAATGCCTGTACCGGATGATCTGCATCTCACTCCGCAGGATTTTATGTAAAACACGGCACTGCCTGTGCCGACAGGAGGACAACATGAGCATACACGATCTGCGCTGTGCCGCGGATGAGCTTTCCGCCGCTGAGCGCGAAGAGCTTATACACATCTATCGCGAGGACGCCGAGACCCGGCGTATCGCCCAGGCTTCCGCTGCAGCGAACAGCAGCATCCAGACAAGGGTTGAGGATGTCATCAGGCTTGCCGAAGCGATGGGCGCAAAAAGACTCGGCATTGCCACCTGCGTTGGGCTGCTCGGCGAGAGCAGGACGCTGACTAAAATTCTGCGCAAGCGCAGCTTCGACGTGTTCGGAGTCTGCTGCAAGGTCGCCGGGACGAAAAAATCCTGCGTCGGCATAACCGATGAACAGCTTGCAGGCTTCAAGACCGGTCCCATCATGTGCAACCCCATCATGCAGGCAAAGCTCCTCAACGAAGCGGACACCGATCTGAACATCGTAATGGGTCTGTGCGTCGGGCATGACAGTCTGTTTCTGAAATACGCAAAGGCTCCCTGTGTCTCGCTGGTGATAAAGGACCGCGTCCTCGGCAACAATCCCGCCGCCGCGCTCTACACCACCTCAAGCTTCTATTCAAAGCTTCTTGAGCCACAGACCACGCCCAGTGCTGTTGAGTTCATGCAGCGCAGAAACGCGGAAAAGGAGGGACGGAAAAATGGCTGACGACGAAAAGACCTGTCCCCTCTCCTGTGTCGACTGCGCAGTTACCGCCTGCCGCTACGGGAAGGATAATTACCCGGCCTTCTGTCTCACGAAGGCCATGAGCGAGGAGGACAAGGCCTCCGTGCTCCCGCTGTATAACGACGGCGATGTCAATTCAAAATATGCTTTCTGGTCGGCCACCGTTGAGGGGACCTACTACGGCGAGATGGCCAGAGTCGAAGAGACCATGGAATTTGCAAGGCGCGTCGGTGCGGTGAAGATAGGGCTTGCATACTGCTGCGAGCTCAAGGCCGAGGCCGAGCTTTACGCCAAGATTCTGGATATCAACGGCTTTGAGACATACATGATCGACTGCAGGGCCGGGGATCTGGACGCCGGAGAGGTCCTTGATGACCAGCACAATGGACGGAAGCTGTGCAACCCGGTCCTTCAGGCTCGGCTTCTCAACAAGGCCGGCGTTGATATGAATATTCTGATGGGGCTATGCGCGGGCAGCGATGCGCTCTTTGTCAAAAACGCTTCCGCTATGACGACGATCATGATAAACAAGGATCGCCTCACCTGCAACAATCCTG
>CAKTKV010000216.1 GCA_934572355.1 uncultured Oscillospiraceae bacterium | reverse complement strand
AGGAGCATCACCGGCGACACGCCGAAGCCGATGGTTCCGCTGCTCGGCCGGCCGATGATGGAGCACATAATCATCCTTCTGCGCGAGCAGGGCTTTACGGATATCTGCGCGGCGGTGCGGTACCGTGCAGGCGATATCATGGGATATTTCGGCGACGGCAGCCGCTTCGGCGTAAGGCTGCAGTACCGCGTGGAGGATCGCGCGCTCGGCACCGCCGGCGGCGTAAAGAACTGCCGGGACTTCTATGGCGATGAAGATTTTCTTGTCATAAGCGGGGACGCCGCCTGTGATTTCGAGCTGCGCACGCTCATGGACGCGCACCGCAGGCGCGGCGCTGACGCGACTATCGCGCTCTTTCGCAGCAGCGAGCCTCTGCGCTACGGGCTCGCCGTCACGGATTCCGGCGGGCTGGTGCGCTCGTTCATCGAAAAACCCGACTGGAGCCGTGTCGTCACCGATCTTATAAACACCGGGATATACGTGCTCTCCCCGCGCGCGATGGAGCTTGTGCCGGACGGCACGGAGTATGACTTCGGCAAACATCTTTTCCCGCAGCTTCTCGAGAGCGGCGGGACAGTCCTCGGCGTACCGATGGACGGCTGCTGGTGCGACGTCGGCACTCCCCTGTCCTATTACCGCTGCTGTGTTGACGCGCTCGAGGGGCGGCTGCGTCTTGATCTCCCGGAGCAGTTCCGTCCCGGCAGCGCCCCTGCAGCCGAAGACGCGCCCGAGGACGCAGACTACGCAGAGGAGTGCCCCTGCAAAAGCCGCGCAGAGCTCATGGGCGCGCTGTCCGAGCTGATGCTCGACATGGGCGCGGACTACTCCGACGGTCTGCGCCTGCGTACAGAGCGCTATTCGCTGCACATCCGCCCCTGCGCCGACCGCTCGGCCGTCAGGATCGGCGTGCGCGCGGACGATGCGGAGTTTGCAAAGGAGCTTGCACTCTCGGCAAAGGCTCTTGCCCAGGCGCTGAAGCTATGAAAAATAGCTGTCTCAGACAAGAGACAGCTATTTTTCATAGCCCGGTTGAGCGTGTAAAAAATCAAGGCTTGAGGATGACGACGGCTTTATCGTATCGCGACCAATCCAGCCGCTGACCGCAGCGGTCGCAGAAACGCTGGTACTCTCTGTCGAGGGTGAGCTTGCAGCGCGGACACACGGGATAGGTGCCGAGAGTGCTGATAAACCGGCTCCTGATGACCAGCATTGCCCGTCTAAATGATGCGGCAGATGCTTTCATGTAGCAGCACCTGCCGTTTCCTTGACGCTGATTGGATTTATAATATCTGCATCCAGAACCTTCGCTATGCGCAGAAGCATATCAATTGTCGGGTTCGCAGTGCCGTGTTCGATGCGCCTCAGATACGAAAGGCTCATTTCGCATTCAAGAGCAAGATACTCCTGAGAGAAGCCTTTTTGCGTGCGCAAAGCGACTATGGTTCTACCGATATCGTCATGTACTGACATAAAATACCACCTCGGCCAAACCATAGGAGGTATTTTCCGATAGCACCAGACGATATATAGGCGGTCGGGAAATTTTTTAGGCAGCTGCTGCCATGAATGGGTCTCTTTAAGAATGGCGGATATATATTGCGGAGCTTGCTTTTCTGCCGCTTTAACCGCACATTGTTTCCTTGATTATACTGAAATTGAACGCCGGATGCAATTAATTTCTTAACAGCAATTTGTGAATCTTTTGATAATTTTCTGTTTGGTACGCATTGCAGTCAGGCTCCATGCCTCGCTCCGACGCCCACACATTATATTACAGAAAAATAATGTGCGGCTGTTACCGTTCAATATGGGTGCTTTTGGAAAAGTGTCAATTCCACGCTGTGATTCTCTTGGAAAAATGTCAATGCAGGGAGTCAAACTATATCTAGGGAATTTTTTGCTTGGAAATGCCGCGGATCATCTTTGGTGACATAGGCCGCGGATCATCTTTGGTGACATAGGCCGCGGATGCATCATATAA
>CAKTKV010000215.1 GCA_934572355.1 uncultured Oscillospiraceae bacterium | reverse complement strand
TGCCGTGGTAGCAGATGCCGGTGTGGCGCACCTTGGAGGCCATGTCTATCAGATGGCTCATTACGTGCTCCGAGCCGGAGGCCGGGGAGCTCTCGTCCGCAAGCCCCATTGAAAGGCCGCTGAGCGTGAGCACGTTTGCCAGGTCGCCGAGGACCTTGCTGTCACCGGCTGCAAGCTTTGCGGAATTTTCAAGCAACTCCTCGCACTGGGTGCGGATCATGTCGGACGGCGCGGTGTGGAAGTTCTTCCCCACACCGAGGACGTTTCCGAGGTACCAGTCGACAGGCGCAGTCCAAGTCGCGATAAGGTCGCCGTAGCCGCTGACGTTCATCTCCGCGGGAGCCGCGGCAATGATGTCCATGTCGATTATGAGTATCAGCGGATAGCGGGAGTGAACGGTTCTCTTGACGCCGTTAAAGAGCATAACGGAGGAGTTGTCAGAGAACGCATTTACGGAAAGCGCCGTCTGCACGATGACGAGCGGCAGCGGGTTTTCCTTGTTGTAGTAATAGGTGGAGTATTTGCACAGGTCGCAGATAGTTCCGCCGCCGATACCGACGACGCAGTCGACGCCCTCAAAATGCGCCTGGATCTTTTCGGCGTTCTCGGGAGTCGCGTGGACTATACTGTCAGGCTCGGAGATAACGAGCCATTCGACCTCATACTCTGCCTTGAGCAGAGCAAGTATTTTTTCCTTGACGTTCGCCCCGGCCGTGTCGAGTATCTCGGTCGGGCCGGTGACCATGAGCACCTTTTTCCCATCGGTGAGCGCCTTTACCGCATCGCAGATGCCCGCGGCGGCACCGTGGCCGATGTCTCCGATTTCAAGGTTTATCCCGGCGCGAACGATACGAGCGAGTATCTTGCGTTCCATGTCATCAACCTCGACAGCGCCGAAAAGAAAGGCACTGTTGAGCTGAAGTATGTGAGCTATAGCAGCGGCGGCACTCTGACCATCCCCGAGACCGTCACCACCAAGGTGGCCGGTGAGGACTGGACCTTCACCGTCATCGGCATCGGCAAGAGCGCGCTGGATCAGTGGCAGTCCGGCTATACGAGCGGCTCCTATAATTTCGCGGCAGTGGAGTACGGCGTGAGCCAGGAGCAGTATGACAAGCGCGAGACCGAGGGCCTCAGAGGCTTCAGACTGGTCAGCTATGTCACCACGCTGTCCTTCGAGCAGGCGCATGTTCCTGTGACCGATCCCGCCGTGGAGCCTACCGAGGATAAGCCCGGCCTGACCGAGGGCAAGCACTGCGAGACTTGCGGTGCCATTCTGGAGAAGCAGGAGACCATCCCCGCCACCAATCCCGTGGTGCTGACGGTGAAGGGTCTGGACAAGGACGGCAAGGCCGTGGAAAAGATTTATCGCAAGAATGATCTCTATGCGCTGAAGCAGGAGGGCAAGTTCGGTTATCAGTACTGGAAGGGCGGCAATGAGCAGATGGTCGTGACTACCCAGTATGTGACCATTGTGGATCTGCTGACCGACGCCAGTATCGACTTCGACAAGGGCGACAGCATTGCGGCAGCGGATAAGACCGGTTTTGCTGCTGAGCTGACCTATAAGAACATGAATGCCCTGAAGTATTACTTCACCGACGCGGAGAATAAGGAAGAGGTGCCCGCTGCCCTAGCCCTAACGTGGGATTCCGGCGCCAAGACACTGGAGCAGCTTGCCGCCTCTGCCTATGACAGCGGCAGCATCCGCTTCTGCTACGGCGTAGGCGAGAACGAGTACGGCACCGCGGCCGGTAAGCGTCTGGTAAGCGGCGTGGTCACGCTGGATGTGACCTATTGCCAGCATACGAATCTGGAGCCTTCCGTTAAGGAGAATGAAAATTCCGCTACCTGCACCAAGGACGGTTACACGCTCTACACCTGCGCCGATTGCAGCGATACCTACACAACGGACATCGTGAAGAAGCTGTATCACTGGTTCGGCGAATGGTCTCCGAACGAAGACGATACCCACAGCGCGCGTTGCCGCCGCAAGGGCTGCAAGCATGTCGCGAGGGTCGACTGCCAGAAGCTCGAATTCCCCGTGGACGAGGAAAGCCTGATCCT
>CAKTKV010000214.1 GCA_934572355.1 uncultured Oscillospiraceae bacterium | reverse complement strand
TATCTGCTCTCATAACTGCGTATGAACGTCATTATTCTCCCTCGGGCGCGCATCATGCGCTCATAGCTCTCCGGCGACACGTTTCCCTGCCCGGGCTTTGCCCGCATGCCGAAATCGAATGCCTGGACCGTATGCGCAACGTCTGAAAGCGGATTGCTCGCCGTCGCGTCGCTCCAGTCTATGACGACCATTTTACCGGCCTCGTTATATATCATGTTGCCCGGGTGAAAATCATTGTGGCAAAGCCGGTCCATCTCCGGCAAGCTGTCAAGGAGCCGCAGGCAGCGCTCCATAAGATCGGTGCCAAGGCAGTACTCTGACATACGAAGCTGCTTTGCAAGCCGCTCTTTCCCCGGCTCAAGCCCCGCTGCGGGGCATTGGTGTATTTTATAGTGTATATCCGCAAAGTCCCTGCCCAGCTTTTCCGGCTCGGCATCGCCCACGGTAAGCTCCTTCATCGCACTCTCGCCGCGGATATACTCAAGCAGTATCGCACGCTTTCCATTATATGCGACGGCTCCGCGGTATTCCGGTACGTCCAGTCCCTTGTTCTGGACAAATTCCGTGCAAAGTATCTCCCTCTGCACGTCCTCGTCCGGAACCTCGTCGCGATATATCTTCGCAAGCGTACCGTCGTCGTACATCTCAACGTCGGCAGTAAAGCCGGTGGTATTTCTTTCAAATCCTGCCATATTTTCCGCCTCCGTTTTGCATAATATGTCATAATTTTGCAGCTCAATAGTACATTATTTTTCAAAGCGTGTCAAGCACTTACATCAAACTTTTCACAACTTCAGATGCAGGATGCCCTCCGGCGGGATGGTTTTGCCGTCTGCACACCCGCGGCGATGAGCCCCTGACCTGAGCGAAGGAGGAGCAAGGGAGCACAGACGAAGAATCCGGCAGCTCAAGATGAGCTGCCGGATTTTGAGCGGAGCGGACTTTGCTCCGACGCGGTCGTATGCCCGACAGGATTCTAACCTGTGGTCTCTCTTCCGCAATTTGTCATCCGTTTATTCTTTTTCTTTCCTGAGCTGCTCGATCAGGGCTGAGACTATCTTGACCGCGTCGCCGACAACGGCGTAATCCGCATAGCCAAAGATCGGTGCGGTGGGGTCACGGTTTATCGCGACGATGCATTCAGCCTTTTCGACGCCTACCATGTGCTGGAGCGCACCGGAAATACCGCAGGCTATATAGAGCTTCGGGCGGACTATCTTGCCGGTCTGGCCTACAAGGTGCTTCTGGTCGACCCATTCGGCGTCGACCACGACGCGCGACGCGCCGACTGCAGCGCCGAGGAGCCCCGCAAGCTCGCGGATCAGGCCGAAGTTTTCGGCGCTGCCCATGCCTCGGCCGCCGGCAACAATAATGTCCGCGTCTGTGATGGACAGCTCCGGGTCGCTCTCGTTCAGGACGCGGCGGATAAGCTTCACGCCGTCATCCTCAAATTCCTCCGCCGTCTCGTCGATGATCTCGACTTCCGCTCCCGAGACGCTGTCCGCCTTGCGGAAAGCGCCGGGGCATATCGTGCCCATCTGCGGGCGGGTGTCGGAGCAGAGTATCGTCGCCATGATCCCGCCGGGAGCCGGCATGTTCCATGAGATCAGACCGCTTTCCGCCTCGACGCTCAGCTCGGTGCAGTTGGCGGTTATGCCCGTGCCAAGTCTCCTTGCAAGGCGCGGTGCAAGATCCTTGCCGTTCTTCGTCGCAGCAACCATGACTGCGTCCGGTTCGTATTTCTTCACAAGCGCCGTGAGCACGTTCGTATATGCTGCGGTTCTGTATTCCGCAAAGCGCGCGTCGTCCACGCGGATTATCGCGTCCGGGGCGCAGGCCGCAGCGGCCTTTACCGCCTCGTCCGTACCATGACCGATAACAACTGCTATCACCTGTCCGCCGGTCTTGCCGGTAATGGTACGCGCAGCGGTGAACAGCTCAAGAGAGCTTCCCTTTATGCCCGTGCCGGACAGCTCCATGACGGTGAAAATATCTCTGTTTGTTCTCTTCATACGCTCACCTCATATCATTCTGGCACTGCGCAGCGCCGAAAGCAGATTGCCCGCGATCTCCTCACTGCTCTATAC
>CAKTKV010000213.1 GCA_934572355.1 uncultured Oscillospiraceae bacterium | reverse complement strand
GCTCAGGCTCGTCAGGTTTGTGAGGCTGCACAGCGGCGTAAGATCGGCGATGGGGTTATTGTCAAGATACAAAGTGCGCAGTGCGGTCAGCTGGGTCAGAGGCTGGATATTGCTGATATTGTTGCCGCTGAGGTTCAGCGTGGTGAGCCCGCCGAGGGCGGAGAGCTTTGAGATATCGTACAGGGAGTTTCCCGACGCGGACAGGCTCTCGAGCGCGTAGAGCTGCACGACCTCGTCAAGCGCAGCGTCCGTCAGCCCCTGATTATCGAGGACAAGGCTTGTCGTACTCAGCGAATACTGCCGGCCTGAGACCGTCACCTTCTCCGCCTGACTGAGAGTCTGGCGGTATTTTTCGATAGACGAAATTCGTGAGGCGACCGTGGGGTTCTGGAGATCCATCCGGCGCAGCACCTCAAGAGCCTTGGTGTAGTTGCCCTGCGTCTCGTAGCAGTCGGCCATGAGCATGAGGCAGTCGTCCGTCTCGTCTATAGCTGAGGCCTTGCGCAGCGCCGAGAGTGCGCTGTCAAAATCGTTCGACGAATAGCTCTGCTGCGCCTGCTGCATATAGTTATTGTACACGCGCTTATCCGAAACGCCGCGCAGCACCACCGCAACAGCGATGATGAACACCGCCGCGAGAACAGCGCAGACGATATATATCGTGCGTTTCTCATTGCGCACAGCCGTTGTGCCGTGCGCACTTCTTTTCTCAGGTTTCATTACTGTTCTCCTGAGCAGGCTCAGCTTCCGTCGCCGGGACAGCTTCGGGCTGCTCCGCCGCGGAAGGCTCGGCAGTCACGGTCTCCTCCGCAGGAGCCTGCGATGCGTCCGCTGTGGGCGCGCTCTGCGGCGGGATCACCACGGGGTCGGCGATCTTGGGAAGCTCGGGCTCGGCGGGCTGACGCTTCTTCAGCCCCATGCCGGTGCAGAACAGCGCCGCCATGATGCACAGCACAGACATCTCCTGCATACCCGCCGAGAAGGTCACAGGCTGCGCGGTATTCGACAGGGCGGGGAGATCCTCAACAAAGACATGGTAGATAAACGGCAGGCCGAAGAGCGGCGGCAGGAGCCACTTTGTGCCGATGCTGCCGGTAACGGTGCCGGTATAGAGCACGGCGACTACAAGATACAGCAGAATGCAGAGCACCATGTGCATCTTGCTCTCAAAGGTCAGGGACTTGATTATAAAGAATACGACACCGAGGAGCACGGGCAGCGCCGACACGAAAAAGCCCTTCTTACCGAACAGGCAGACGCACAGCGCGAAAAGGACGTTGCACGCGATGGGCAGGACGATCTGCGTCCAGGCAAAGGACGCGTCGCCCCAAAGCCCCCAGCAGCCGATGAGCCGAAAGACTACCGCGATGAGCATGAGCATCACCGCGCCCTGCCCCCAGACGCTCTTGCTGTCGATATAATACCGGACTCTTCCAGTTCCTTTTGCTTCGTTTTTCATATATAGCCTCCTTTGCGGAGTTACAGACATTGGAGTTACAGACATTATTATATTTCACTATAGTATAGCACATATCCGCAGTATTCGCAAGACGCAGGTACGAAGTGCGGTTTTGGTATGTACAAATCCGACCGGAAATGATATAATACTTTCACATTTCATTGGACACAGAGGTGTTTATTATGAGAGAGCCTACTCTTGTCATCCTCGCCGCGGGCATGGGCAGCCGCTTCGGTGGCCTGAAGCAGATCCTGGCGGTGGATGACTTTGGCCATGCGATCATTGACTTCTCGCTTTATGATGCGTACCGCGCGGGCTTCCGCAAGGTCGCGTTCATCATCAAGCACGAGATAGAAGAGGACTTCAAGGCCGCCGTCGGCCGGCGCATGGAGAAGTACTTCGACGTGAAATACGTCTACCAGCAGCTCGACCTGCTGCCTGAGGGCTACAGTGTCCCCGAGGGGCGCGTGAAGCCGTGGGGTACGGGACACGCCGTGCTCTGCTGCCGCGGGATAGTTGACGGGCCCTTCGCCGTCATTAACGCGGACGATTTCTATGGCCGGGCTGCATACGAGGCGATGTATGCCTTTCTCTCAACTGAGCGCCCCGGCACCGAGCACGCGATGGTCGCCTATCAGCTCAGGAACACT
>CAKTKV010000212.1 GCA_934572355.1 uncultured Oscillospiraceae bacterium | reverse complement strand
AAGGCCACCATGCGTCACCACGCCGTCGGCGGCTGGGAAAACGTCAACGCCATCTGGGAGTGGGCAAAGAACTTCAACTGCGATATGGTCCTCTTCAACGACAATATCGCCTGCAAGGGTATGCTCGGCGTCCACGCTCTCATGGAAGAGCAGGCGCGCGACCTCGGCTTCCACTTCGTCTTCATCGAGCATGACCTTGAGGACAGCCGTACCGTATCCCGTCAGGATATGAGAAACTGCGTCAACAATTATATGTCCGTTGTTCTCAACGAGAAGCCGCTTGACCCGACCATCGTAGAGTTTGACGACTCCATGGCATACTAAGAAAGGCGGAAAGCGTTTATGAAGAAATTCTTTAAGTTCCTCTTTAAGCTTCTGGGCAAGCTCGTCGTTATAGCTCTGGTGTTCTTCGTCGTCACCTTCGGTCTGTACATGACCAACGGCGAAAACAAGCTCATCTATTACGTCGTCCGTCCCTTGCTCAATAAGCACTACGATTCTCAGGTCCGCGACAGAAGGATCGTCTGAGCTTCGTTCAACCCAAAACAACAGACACTGCCTCCGGGCGGTGTCTGTTTTTAAGTTGTCAAAGAACCAGAGGTTCTTTGACAACTTAACTTGCTTTATTCACAATTTCAGTATTATGTATTATAATTATATAACATTCTCACGAAAGGACTGTCTGCTATGTCAAAAAAGGTTCTTATCATCTCCTCCAGTCTGCGCGGCGGGAGCAATTCCGAGTGTCTTGCCAAGGAGTGCGAGCGCGGCGCGAAGGACGCTGGGCACGATGTGCAGTTCACTTCCCTCAAAGGCAAGGAGCTGAAGTTCTGCATCGGCTGCCTCAGCTGTCAGGAGACCGGAAAGTGCGTCCTCAAGGACGACGCCGCGGACATCATGTCCGCCGTGTATAACTCCGAGGTCATAGTCTTTGCAACGCCGATCTATTACTACGAAATGTGCGGCCAGCTGAAAACGCTGCTCGACCGCATGAACCCGCTCTTCCCGTCGGATTATAAATTCCGGGATATCTACATGATCGCAACTGCGGAGGAGGATGAGCCGACCACGTTTGACAAGGCATATAACGGTCTGCTCGGCTGGGTCGACTGCTTTGAAAAGGCGAGTCTCAAGGGCACCGTCACCGGCGGCGGGATAGGCGGAGTGAACGCCGCGCCCAAGCACGCCGACGTGATGCGCAAGGCATACGAGCTTGGAAATAAACTGTGATATCAGGAGGTAAACAACAATGGCAAAAATAGTACAGACAGCAGGCAGGAACGCTCTCGGCGAATTTGCACCGGAGTTTGCACATTACAATGACGATGTTCTGTTCGGCGAGAACTGGAACAACCAGGATATCGACGTAAAGACGCGCAGCATCATCACGGTCGTCGCGCTCATGGCGCAGAGCATCACCGATTCTTCCCTCAAGTTCCATCTCCAGAACGCGAAGGCGCACGGCGTCACGCAGAAGGAGATTGCCGCGATCATCACCCACGCGGCGTTCTATGTCGGCTGGCCGAAGGGCTGGGCAGTCTTTAATCTCGCGAAGGAGGTTTGGGTGCCGGGCGAGGGCGATCTGCCATACGAGGACGAGGGAATGCGTGCGCACGCAAAGTCCATGGTCTTCCCGATCGGCCAGCCCAACACTGCCTTTGCAAAGTACTTCATCGGCAACAGCTATCTTGCTCCCGTCTCCACCTCTCAGGTCGGCATCTTCAACGTGACCTTTGAGCCCGGCTGCCGCAATAACTGGCACATCCATCACGCCAAGCAGGGCGGCGGGCAGATCCTTGTCTGCGTCGCCGGACGCGGATACTATCAGGAAGAGGGCAAGGACGCCGTCGAAATGAAGCCGGGCGATGTGATCAATATCCCCGTCGGCGTCAAGCACTGGCACGGCGCTGCGCCTGACAGCTGGTTCAGCCACCTCGCCGTTGAGGTCCCCGGAGTCGAGGGCTCCAACGAGTGGCTCGAGCCCGTCGGCGACGAGGTCTACGGTAAACTTACCATCAATTGACAAGAGCACACACGCCTGACAGCATGTCTTTCCGGTGCTTTTTGTCCTTTTCGTCTTGACGGGCGTCAGCCCGTCTGCGTCTCAAAAACCAAAAATCACAC
>CAKTKV010000211.1 GCA_934572355.1 uncultured Oscillospiraceae bacterium | reverse complement strand
ACACTGTGACGGAGACGGGCTACGTCGCGCGCGGTATCTGCCAGGTCGAGAACGGCCTGCTCACGGACGTTGTGGAGCGCACGCACATTGAAAAGCACGGTGAGGTCATCGCTTTCACCGAGGACGGCGAGAGCTACACTCCCCTGCGCGCTGACGCGCCGGTGTCGATGAACTGCTGGGCATTCAGCAATTCCATGCTCGATGAGCTTTATAAGCGCTTCCCCGCTTGGCTGGACGCGAATCTTCCGGTCAACCCGACCAAGTGCGAATACTTCCTCCCCTTTGTCACGAATGCGATGATAAAGGACGGCGAGGGCACGGTCGCAGTGCTCCCCTGCCACGAGCAGTGGTACGGCATGACATACAAAGAGGATATCCCCACGGTCGTGAACGCGATAAAGGCGCTGCGCGATGAGGGCGTATATCCCGAAAAACTTTTGGACTGAGAGGTAAAGAAAATGGATATTCTTGTTACCGGCGGTGCCGGGTATATCGGCAGCCACACCTGCGTTGAGCTTCTGAATAAGGGCTACGGCGTAGTTGTGATAGACAACCTCGTTAACTCCAACCCCAAGGCGCTTGAGCGCGTCGAGCAGATCACCGGCAAAAAGCTGAGCTTCTACGAGGCGGACGTGCGCGACCGCGCAACGCTCGATAAGATTTTTGAAAAACACAACATCGGCTGCGCGATACACTTCGCTGGTCTGAAGGCCGTCGGCGAATCGGTGGCGATGCCGCTGGAGTACTACGACAACAACCTCAATTCCACGGTCACTCTATGCCGCGCGATGAAGGATCACGGGGTGAACAACATAGTGTTCTCCTCCTCCGCGACGGTCTATTCCGGCGACAACAGCATGCCGCTGCGCGAGACCTCGCACACGGGCATGTGTACGAACCCCTACGGCTGGACAAAGTACATGTCCGAGCAGATCCTGCGCGACACGGCAAAGGCCGTGCCCGACTGGTCGGTCGTCCTGCTGCGCTACTTTAACCCCATCGGCGCGCACAGCAGCGGGCTTATCGGCGAGGACCCGCGCGGCATTCCGAACAACCTCATGCCCTACATATCTCAGGTCGCCATCGGCCGCCGCGATCATCTGAACGTGTTCGGCAATGACTATGACACGCCCGACGGCACCGGTGTGCGCGACTATATCCACGTCGTCGACCTTGCGCGCGGGCATGTCTGCGCGATAGACTACATGATCAAGCACCGCGGCGAAAGTGTGTTTAACCTCGGCACCGGCGTGGGCTACAGTGTGCTTGATATGGTGCATGCCTTTGAGCGCGTCACAGGAAAGAAGATCCCCTACGAGATAGTCGATCGCCGCCCCGGCGATCTGGCGACCGTCTATTCCAGTCCCGACAAGAGCGCGGAGCTCCTCGGCTGGAAGGCAGAATATGACCTTGACGATATGTGCCGCGACACATGGGCATGGCAGAGCAAGAACCCAATGGGCTACGAGAGCTGAAGCGCTCTCCCCTGCCGCACTTAATTCTACACATTTTTGTCTTAAACCGCACCGGCAGTAAGATTACTGCCGGTGCGGTTTTCATAATATTGTCTACGTAATTTTATTTTCATAATTCGGTTTTCATATTTATGGCTACGTAATTCATTTTACATATTTTCATTTACGTATTTTAAGCTACGTAATATCATTTACATATTTTTGTTTACGTATTTTGATTAACATATTTCATTAAAAACATGGTTGCCAAGCGCTTTGCGGCATGGTAAAATACTGTCAAATATAATGCAATAACGAAAACAAAAAGGAGACGCATTATGATAGAACCCAATGACGTTATGAAAGTCAACGACGAGAACTGGGAGGAGTTCAAGAAGGAAGCCGCGAAGGATGAGCTCTACTACAACGGCCCCGGCGATATCCTCGACACCCCGGAGGGGCGCGCGAAGTTCTGCCGCCTCAATGAATCCAGCGTGTTCAGAAAGCCCGACCCTGAGTTTCCGGGCAGCAAGATATGGGTGTTCAACCTCAAGGGTCAAGGCATGGTGATAAAAAAGAGAAGCCGCGTCGATCCGACGCTCATGGAAGACGTCGAATACAACGCAGAGGGTATAGAGGTAAGCAAGTCTTACGAACCGGCGTGACGGCGGCAGAAGAAACGAATAC
>CAKTKV010000210.1 GCA_934572355.1 uncultured Oscillospiraceae bacterium | reverse complement strand
GGAAGCAGACTCGCCGCATGCGCACAGAGCGAATACCATGCAGAGAGCCATGAGCAGTGCGATAAATTTCTTCATGTTTGTCCTCCTTAAAATTTTTATACCCGACGCCGAATGCCTCCGTCCGGCTGCGCATAAAAGCCAAGCCCCATTACACTTTGAAACAAAGTGTAAAAAACAGGGCCCTGTTTTTCGCGCGAGCCTTTTGTCGTTCATTTGCCGCCATGAGTATAATTTTAACACATTATACATTTTTTCTGTATTCGTGTCAATACAGCAATTTGGCAATTGGCTAAAGTTTCCGGCAAAAAATCACGGCGCGAGGCGGTTAAAACTGTATATATCCGACACATAGGGCTCGCTGCGGTCGCCGAGCGCCCAGTCTATGACGCCCATGCCGAGCGCGTCGAAGGATATGCGTTCATGCTGGTCATACACGCAGCCGACTATCGTAACGTCGTTTCCGGTCAGTACCATTTCCTTTATGGGGTCGCGGTTCATGCCGACGAAGGGGCTTTCAAACAGATAAAACTGCGTACCGAGCTGCGCGGTCTTCAAGCACTCTTCCCTGTTGAGCGTGTAGCGATACTCCTGCCAGTCGCTCCCGGCGTCAAGTGAGAGCACACAGGGCGCGGTGATGCCGAAATCCTCCTTGCAGTATATGGCGGCATGCATCGCGGGATACGCGCCGAGACTCGATCCGACGAGCATAACATCATGCGCGAACACTCCGCGCTCCGCTGCGACGCAATCGAGCGTATCCACGGCGAGCTTGGTCTTCTCCTCCATATACTCAAGGCCGTTCGTGTAGAGAAAGAGCGCTATCGTATTCGGTGCGGGGTTCATTATATAATAGTAGAGAAAGTCAATAGATATCTGCGCGTCGCGCCCGCCTGGGAAGTATATGAAAAAGCGTGTATCCTCATTGCACTGTTCCGGCAGCACCACATAGCCCGCGTCGCAGGTATACACCTCTTTCACCAGCGCGTTTGGGAAGCGGTTCTCCTCACTTAGCAGCCGCTCCGCGGAGCTGTCCCGGCTCCAATCGAGCACCCTTTCGCAGCGCCATTCGAGCACGCGGCTGTCAGAATAATTCTCAAGGCGCTGCCATATACCGCAGGCCTGTTCATAGTCCGCGCGGCATGCGCAGTCAAGCGCCTTTTGGTACAGCTTCTCGCTGACGGAGTCAAGCCCCGCATCTGCACCGGGATATCCGTCAAGGGATTCAAACAGCTCCAGCGCATTGAGCAATTCTCCATCCTCCATAAGCTGCCGCGCTTCAAGGCTGCGGCAGGCAAGCTCAAGATTGCGCGCGTCCTTATAATCGCCAAGCTCGGTAAACATCTGACGCGCGGTCTCATAGTCCCCCGCCTGCTGAGCGCGGCGCGCATCGGTATAGCTCTGCTCACGGATAAGCGACCGGCACAATTCGGCATTATCGCCGTCCCCCGCCTTTTCAAACTGCGTCATGGCACCGGAATAGTCCCCCGCAGCAAGCAGCTCGTATGCGCTGCTGCGATAGTCCCGGCGGAAATGCTCAAATATTCCGACAGCCGCCGCAGCTGCAAGCAGCAATACGGCGGCGATGATATACCATCTGCGTTTTGTTTTCATTCCGGGCGCGCTCCAGACATATAAGATATGCTTCGTATTATGCCACAAATCACCCATCAATGCAAATAAATCATGTCGAGCTTGCAAAAGCTTACTTTGCGTATATCTGTCCGACTATCCAGTTGGACAGGCGGCGCGGGAAGAGCTTTGCGATCACGGCCGCGCCCTTGTAGGCAAAGCCCATCGCGACGAGCGGACGCGAGCTTTTCTTCAGCGCGTACTTTGCGACGAAGCTGCCCGCGTACTCGGGCGTCATGCCGGTGCGCTCGTCATGCTCCATGACCGTGACGGAGCGCTCAATACGCCCGGCGTAGACATCGTCCCCGGCGGCAGATTTGCGCCGGGCGTCGGTAAAGCCGGAGGCGATATCGCCCGGCATTATTGCGCAGACGCTTATCCCAAATGGGCGCACCTCGTTCTGGAGCGCGAGGACATAGGCGATTATGGCCGCCTTGCTGACCGAGTACCAGAGCTGGAACGGGATCGGCACTATGCCGGCGATGGAGCTCATGCACACTATCCTGCCGCCGCCCTG
>CAKTKV010000209.1 GCA_934572355.1 uncultured Oscillospiraceae bacterium | reverse complement strand
GAACAGAGTGCCGATGGTCATCGCGATGCCGATGATAAGGCAGATCACTGCGTTGCGGATGAAGCCCGCAAGGATGAAGTTCACAAAGCAGATCGCCGCGACGGTCAGTGCGTAGGGCAGCTGAGTGCTGACGTGCTCGATGTGGTTGCAGTTTGCACCGGCAGAGGCCATGATGGTCGTGTCGGAGATGGGGGAGCAGTGGTCGCCGCAGACAGCGCCGGCAAGGCACGCAGAGATACCGATCATGAGCAGGTCGGGAGCGTCAGCAAAGACGGGGAGTACAATGGGGATCAGGATGCCGAAGGTGCCCCAGCTGGTGCCGGTGGCGAAAGCCAGACCGACCGCGACGAGGAAGATGATCGCCGGGAGCATGGAGAACAGTCCGTCAGCCGCGCCCTGAACGAGACCCGCAACGTACACATCAGCGCCGAGAAGGCCGGTCATGTTCTTGAGTGTGAGCGCGAAAGTGAGGATGAGCAGCGCGGGAACCATCGCGATGAAGCCCTTGGTGATGCAGCCGGTAGCATCCTTGAAGGTGATGACGCGGCGCAGGAGCAGGTACGCAAAGGTGATGAGCAGGGCGATGATGCAGCCCCAGGGCAGACCGACGGAAGCGCTGGTGTTCGCGAAAGCATCAATAAGACCTGCGCCGTCCCAGAAGCCGCCGGCATACATCAGGCCGACGATGCAGAATATAATAAGTACGATAACGGGAATGAGCATATCCCAGATGCAGGCGTTCTCAACGCGATTCTCTTCATCGTTGCCGAGGGAACCGAGCTCGCCCTGAAGCGCCTTCAGTTCGGCCATGGCCATGGGGCCGTAATCGAAACCCATGACGGTGATGGCGATGACGAACACGATGGTCAGCAGGGAATAGAAGTTATAAGGAATAGCCTGAACGAAAAGCTGGATACCGGAAATGCCGGTGTTAAGATCCTGCGCGGTGGTCGCAACGGCAGCTGCCCAGGAGGACACGGGTGCTATCATGCATATGGGAGCGGCCGTTGCGTCAATAATATATGCGAGCTTTGCGCGGGAGACGTTGTGGCTGTCGGTAACAGGACGCATGACGGAGCCGACGGTCAGGCAGTTGAAATAGTCGTCAACGAAGATGAGCACACCGAGGAAGAAGGTTGCGATTATCGCACCGGCGCGGGTGTGAACATGCTGCGCAGCCCAGCGGCCGAACGCGGCGGAGCCGCCGGCGGCGTTGATGAGCGCGACCATGATGCCCAGCAGAACGAGGAACATGAAGATACCTGCGTTGCCGCTGTCAGAAAGGGCGGCAATAAAGCCGTCATTGATCATAGTGTCGAGCGAGCCGACAAGATTGAAGCCGCCGACAAAAAGCGCGCCGACAACAATGCCGAGGAACAGAGACGAATAAGTCTCCTTGGTGATAAGGGCCAGAACAATGGCCACAATGGGAGGCACGAGTGCCCAGAAAGTACCGTACATCAGTTCTTTCCTCCTAAAAAAATAAAATCATGAACAGAGCAGATACTGTTCATGACCTCGAAAAGAATCACCAAGGTGGCCTGACAGCTCTCCGCTTACGCGACAGTCCGCCGGATATTCTCCGACGACCCAGACATACCGGATCAGGAAGTCCGATACTCTTCGGCGGCTGCTCCTTTCGCCCCGACAGTTCCTGCCGTCTTTCAAAGGGGAGCTACTCTTAACATCCGCGCCTCTATCATGCTTTGTCCAATTGATTGCATTATAGCACGCTTTCGGCACATGTCAATAGAAATATACAAAAAAGTCAGATTTTTATACAATCCAAACGTCGGAAGCGGGATCGTCCGCCTCCGTGCCGGAGGTAAAATGGACGCTTTCCTTGATTTTTCAATAGCTCCGGGCTCGGAGAGGGCGTTCGGACTCTTCTCCCCGCTGCATATCCTGTGGCTGCTGGCAGCGCTCGCAGCGTGGCTTCTGCTGTGCAGGAGATATAGACGCTGCACTCCTGCCCGCCGCGTCCGTATGCGCCGCGCCGTCGCTGGCTCGGCGCTCGCGGTAGAGCTGCTGCGCTCGCTGCTGCTGATGCTTGCGGGCGAATACGGCATAGGGCGGCTGCCGCTGCACCTGTGCGCGCTCGCGATATATATAAGCTTCCTCCACGCTCTGCGCGGCGGGGAGCTCAC
>CAKTKV010000208.1 GCA_934572355.1 uncultured Oscillospiraceae bacterium | reverse complement strand
GGCTGTGAGGCGCACTCCTCCGTCATCCTCTCCCACGTCGACGAGGAGATGTTCAAGAAGCTCGGCGTCAATATCTCCTTCGAGCCGAGGTATCAGGCAAAGAAGCTGTACCATAAGAAGTGAAATAATAAAAGCAAGCCGCGCTGGGTTACCCGGCGCGGCGCTTTTGATAATGTACATATTCAATTGACCAGAAGACGTTTGCAAGCAGCCAGCCGATGCCTGTCGCGGCTGCGACAGCGCGCAGACCGAAGCGCCCGATGAAGAGCCATGAGAGGATCACGCGCAGCGTGATGTGCCCCAGCGCTCCGGCAAAGGGGAGGGCAACCTTGCCCGTCCCGTCAAAGTATCCGACAAAGGCGCTGCCCGTAAAGCACAGCACGTAGAACAGCGCGACGGTTTGCAGATACTCGGCGGCGTTTTCGTATGCCGCGCCCGAGTATTCGCCGAGCATGAAGCCCGCCGTCGTCCCAGCGGAGAAATACATGACGATGGCTGATACCGCTCCGAGTGCGAGCGCGTAAGCCTGACCGGTGAGGAAGCATTTTTTGACGCGCTCGTTTTTACCGGCACCGAAGTTCTGCGTCGTGTTATAAAGCTGCTGGAAAATATTCCCCGCGATGAGCGGCGCGGCAAGCTGTGCCATCTGCTTCGGGATGCTCCCGCTCGTATATGTATCTGCCATTGCATGGGCTCCTTTTCGTGATTGACAGAAGTATAGCCCCAAAATATACTTTGCGTAAAGCGAATGTTTATCACATTATATTTGACATATTTGACGAAATGTCAAAGAAAGGAAAGCTTATGCAGCTTGAAAATTACCGTGCGCTTATAAGCGCAATAGACACGGGCAGCATATCCGCGGCGGCGGAAGCGCTGAGCTATACGCCCTCCGGGATCAGCCGCATGATCGCCGCACTCGAGCGGGAGCTCGGCTTTGCGCTGCTGCGCCGCGGCAAGAATGGCGTCACGCCGACGGCGGAGTGCGAGAGCATGCTGCCGCTGCTGCGGAAGCTGTGCTTCACCGCCGAAGGAGCGGAGCAGCTTGCTTCTCAAATACGTGGTCTTGAGACCGGCACTGTGACGATCGGCACGGCGTACAGTACATATTACGGAGCGCTTGCGCAGATAAGCTCGGCCTTTCATGCGCTGCACCCGGGTATACAGGTCAGGCTCTGCGGTGGGTATAGCTCAGAGCTTCTTGACAGGCTGCAAAAGCATCAGGCCGATTTGTGCATAATAAGCCGCCGCGAGGGGGAATACCGCTGGACGGAGCTGTGCCGTGACCCGCTCATGGCGTGGGTGCCGGAGACGCATCCCCTTGCCGCGCTCCCGGCGCTGCCGCTGAAGAGCTTTGAGACCGAGCCGTGTATCGAGACCTTTTCCATGGCGTATTCGGATAATGACAACACCCGTGTTTTCGACCGCTGCGGCATAAAGCCGAATATATGCTTCACCACAACGGACATTCACGCGAGTTATTCCATGGTCGAGGCGGGGCTGGGTATATGCATGAACAATGCCCTCAACGGCTGCGCGCTGTCCGGGCGCGTGAAGATAATGCCGCTCGATCCGCCGCAGTATGTCAGCATCGGCATTGCGAGCCTGCCGGAGCCGTCCCCGGCGGCAAAGGCTTTTCTTGATTTTATTTCGGCGCGGCTTGAGCTGCTCCGTGCCCCCGGCGCGGGAGAATGAACGGCGTGTATATCACCGCCCATGCCGCGGCAAGGAGCGGGAGGTAACCCAGCAGATAGCCGGGGCGGCCGAGGAAAGCGAACCACTCCAGCGGTGAGCCTGGCGACGGCCAGTTGAGAAACATGTAGTTCGTCCCCATCAGGCGGTCGAAGATATAGACCGGTGCCGCGATGAGCAGCATTATGCCGAGACAGGCAGGGGCGCGGCGCGTATCGGGGCGGATGTCCCCGCCCGCGACGAGCATCAGCGTATAGCCGACGAGCAGGATGTGCAGCGTAAAGGAGCAGACGCTCATGAAATGGGAAGCTGGGTATGCGCTCCAATCCGGGAAGAGCAGCGCGCACACGGCTCCCGGCATGCAGAAGGCGTATAGGAACTGCCCCGTGAGCTCCCCGCCGCGCAGAGCGTGGAGGAAGCTTATATATATCGCGAGCGCGCACAGGTGCAGCGGCAGCCGCCC
>CAKTKV010000207.1 GCA_934572355.1 uncultured Oscillospiraceae bacterium | reverse complement strand
GGTATGACATGAGGTTGCTCATCTGCCCGTAGCCCCAAGCGTAGAGGTGGCAGGGCAGCCATGTGCCGAAGCGGTCAGTGCCGTAATCGGCGAGAGCCTTGGCGTCGACCGCAGCCATCGCCCCGTCCTGATTCACACCGCCGGGGATGCTCCCGAAGTCCCACACGCGCAGCGCGATGCCGGCAATGAGGATCAGCAGCAGGAACAGACGGTATGTGTTTTTGCTTTGTCTGCCCATCGGCACCGCTCCCGCGGGGCGGCGCAGCATGCACACGGCAGCAGCCATGCTCACTGTCAGTGAGAGGGCGAGCATTACAGAATTAAAGGTATCCATTCATTTAGCTTGCGGAGCCTGCGCGTCATCGGCGCAGGCTCCGTCTTTTTTCTCGGTGTCTGGTTTTTCAGCTAAGGTTTCCGGTGGCGTACATCGTCGCTGTCAGCGCGACGACAGGCGCGGTCTCGCAGCGGAGGATGCGCTCACCCATCGAGCAGATGTGCAGCTTGCAGACGCGCGCAAGGTCGGCCTCGAACTGCGCAAAGCCGCCCTCGGGGCCGGTGATGATCGCGGCGGTCGCGATATCCTTATTCGCGGAAAGGACATCGTCCAGCTTCTCGCGCTCGCCCGTCTCGTACATGAACAGGCCAAGATCCTTCTTCACTGCGATATCGAGCACAGCCGTGAAGTCCCCCGCCCAGCTCACCTGCGGGATTATGCCGCGTCCGGACTGCTTTGCAGCCTCCTCGGCGATGCGCTGCCAGCGCTCAAGCTTCTTCTCGGGCTTATCAGGCTTTGCGATGCAGCGCTCGCTGTCAAAAAACATGATCTCATATGCGCCGGCTTCGACGCACTTCTGGATGATATAATCGGTCTTATCGCCCTTAGGCAGGCCGCAGAGCACAGTCACCTTGACGCTCGGCTCCGCCGGGCAGGGGACGACCTCGATGACCTCGGCCTCGACCTGCTCCTTATCGGCGCTGACAAGGCGGCACTTATAGTCCGTGCCCTGCCCGTCGCAGATTATCATATCCTCGCCCGGACGCAGACGCAGCACACGCACGTGCTCGGCGTCCCGTCCTTTCATTATCGCCATGCCGCCCAGAATATTGGTACCGGCCATGAAAAATCTCGGCATTTTCATCTCTCCTGTGAGTTGATATGGAGTGTTCTCTTTGCCGCAATTATCTCATAGTTTTGGCGGCTTTGCAAGAGCAAGCATATAATAGGGCGGAGAAAAATATATGGAGATGATATGATGGACAAAAACTTTTCTTCCTCTCTCCAGGGCTTTGAGGAGGTCTGGAAGCGCGTGAGCGCGGGGCGCGCAAAGCCCAAAGCTCCTCCCGCGGGGCTCATGCCGGGAAAGGCTCAGAAGAGCAAAGCCGTAAGGTTCTGCAGAAATCCGCCGCAGCGCGGCTGAGACTATTCGTCCCCGGCAGCGATCCAGCCGTGTTCCTCCAGCTTTTCGAGCAGCTCGCCCCACAGCTCGACCGTGCGGAAGCGCAGCTCATAGCCGTCCTGCCGGGTTATGAGGGCATAGTCCTCGACGCTCATTGCCTGCTCCACCTGTTCGGACTGCACTGCTGACAGGCATACCGGCGGGAACACGATGCACCACCAGTTATGCCCCTCGCCCTCGCCGAGCACGACGCGCAGGGATTCATACCTCCCCGCCGGGAGCGTGAAGCCCTCGTATTCGCGGCTGGGGTAAAGCTCCGTGCCGAGGCTGACGGTCACCTTGCGTCCCTCCGCCGCGGAGGCCGCGGCGCGTCCGATGCCGTCAAGCTCGCGGCTCAGCACTGCGCGGGCATCGGCGGGGCTGCCGGAGCCGTCGAGCCGGGGCGTGATGTATTCAAGCACCGCATCGCGCACGCGCAGCTTGAGAGCCTGCTCATACGCATCGTCCGAGACGGCGAGCACGTGCAGGCGCACGAGATCCGCGCTGATGGCGCTGCTGCGCCCCTGCGCCCAGACCGCCGCGCACAGGCACACGCACAGCGAAACGAGCGCCGAAATTTCCCATATCCTCAAAAACCTGCTCTTATCCATAGAAAAAACCGCCTTACCGTATGTAATGATACATACAGTATTGACGGTTTTTTCCTATCTAAACCAACTTTTTAAAGTGCGCCCACACAGGCGGCGCTTTCGCAGAAGCCGTA
>CAKTKV010000206.1 GCA_934572355.1 uncultured Oscillospiraceae bacterium | reverse complement strand
CCGTATTCATCGTGCAGCTTGTCGACGACCTTGAGCTTGAGCTGTGCCTTGTAGTAATCAAGGTTCGTCTTGTCGCCCTTCATGGGCGGGTCGATCTGGGTGACGAAGAACCTGTCGTTCTTCACGGGGTTAATGAGGAAGAAATGCTCCTCCATACGCTCCATCGTGGCGCAGCACTCCGCGCCGAACAGGGCGTTGAGGTAGTTGTAGCCGCCTTCGATGGCGCGCTCAAGAATGGAGCGGGCGTAGGGGCAGGTGCGGTTGGTCATGTAGTAGCTGGCGACATCGGTGGATGTGCAGCGCGGCGCTCTCAGTCTGGACGAGAAGCAGCCGGGAAGGTTAAGCAGAACTTCGGGTATGTAGTAGCAATTGTAGCCCAGAGCATACTTGCCTTCGTTCACTGCCTGAGTGACAAGCTCATTTTGAGCATCCTGAAGCAGGTTCTCAAAATAAATAAGATGCTTAAGATCTTTCAAGCAATACACCTCTTTTGAAATTTTTCCGTTTTCCACACGGCGGGCGTGCCGCAGCGCATCGCGGGCGCGCTCGCTTTATGACAAAAGTTTAGCACATCGGCATTCGATAGTCAAGGAAATCACTGAAAACTCTCGGTATTTTCAACTTTTTTTCACCGCACCGCGGACGTGTTTTGACATGCCGGGCACTTTTGTATAGCCTTGCCTAACATCACGTCCCGGCAGAAAATTTACCGACGATTCACATATCACTCTTGCACACGGCGCAGAAAAATGTTAATCTGTTCTCAGGGGAAACCGACCTCGGCGCCGGTTTCCGATTTACGAAAATCTAAACATAATTTACAGGGAGAGTGGTTATTATGGTCAAACTGATTATAGGCCTGAAGGGATCCGGCAAGACGAAAGCTCTGGTGGGTCTGGTATGCAAAGCGGTCAATGAGGATACCGGCGACGTTATCTGCATTGAGAAGGATCGCAAGCTCACTTATGACATTCCTTACAAGGCGCGTCTTATCGACGCCGGCAGCTACGATATCGGCAGCTATGAGTTCCTCAGGGGCTTCATTTCCGGCATACATGCAGGCAATTATGACATTACCCACTTCTTCATTGATAATTTCTTCAAGCTCGTGGACGATAAGTCCGAGGGTTCGCTTGTCGGCTTCATCCAGTGGCTGGCTGACTACTCCGATAAGGAGAACATAGAGTTCGTCATCAGCATTTCGATGGACCCCGAGACCGTGCCCGATGAACTGAAGCAGTACATGATATAAGGATATAAACAACAAACAGGCTCGCCGTGTTTTGCGGCGAGCCTGTTATTATGCAAAGCGATACGCTAAGAAGACGAGTGCGGCGATGACAACGATGACGATGACCGGAACGAGCGGGTTCATCTGTTTCTGCGCTGCCCTGTGCGCGTCACTGTATTCCTCGGTGAGGCTATTCCTGCCGGAGACGGCGCACATACAGGCATAGCACAGCTCCCGCGCGTCCTCGATCGAAACATCCGAAAGCGCCTGTATAAGCCTTGCGGCGAGGGCGTCCATCGTGCGGCGCTGCTCGTCGGAGCCGCTGCACCTGAGCCGTGTAAGCTCTGCGCCGCCGTCAAGCTCCGTGAACGCTTCAAACAGCCGATACACTGTGCCGTCACGGTCAGCATGCCAATAGCGCAGCACTGCCGTCCTGAACACGAGGCGGGTCGTAAAGGTCGCGTCCGAGCCGTAGCCGGAGTTAACGTTTACCTGCCTGAGTGCCGCCTTGAGGCGCTCAAGCTCTGCGCGCTCCTGCTCTGTCATCACGGAAGCTCCTTATACATCGCGGGCGCGTCCGCCTTGGTCGCGTTCTCGGTCACGGCGGTGACCTCGACCCTGAGCGTGCGCTGACCGAAGGCGATCTCTATCACGTCGCCGACCTTGACCTGATAGCTGGCCTTGACCTGCCTGCCGTTTACGCTGACGCGCTCGCCGTCGCAGGCGTCGTTCGCGACGGTGCGGCGCTTTATCAGCCGGGAAACCTTCAGATATTTATCGAGTCTCATCATAAACTCCTTGTGGATAAATTACACCATCAGCTGACAAAAGCACACACGCGCAAGCCGGCCGATGGTATTATAAAACAGCCGCCTTTTCTGAACGGAAAGGCGGCTGAAAATCAAAGCTTATTCTTACTTTGCGACGACGTCCTTC
>CAKTKV010000205.1 GCA_934572355.1 uncultured Oscillospiraceae bacterium | reverse complement strand
CTTTCGCAAACAACATACACACTCCCGAGGGCGGCATGCACGAGACTGGCTTCAAGACCGCACTCACAAGAGTCATAAACGCCTACGGACAGAAAAACAACATCATAAAGGGCGACGATAAGGTCACCGGCGACGACGTGCGCGAGGGCATTGCGGCGGTCATATCCGTGAAGCTGCCCGAAGCGCAGTTTGAGGGACAGACCAAGCAGAAGCTCGGCAACGCCTATATAAGAACGCTTGTCGACTCAGTCGTGAACGACCAGCTGACGGTTTATTTTGAAGAGCACCCCACCGCGGCAAAGGCCATACTCGAAAAGGCGATGATGGCAAACCGCGCGCGCGAGGCCGCAAGAAAAGCCAAGGAGTCCGTCCGCCGCAAGACCGGTCTTGAGAGCGGGCAGATGCCAGATAAGCTCCAGGACTGCAACGAGCGCGACCCTTCGCTGTGCGAGATATACATCGTCGAGGGCGACAGCGCCGCGGGCTCCGCTATCCAGGGGCGCGACTCGCGCTTCCAGGCGATACTCGCCATGTGGGGCAAGATGCTCAACGTCGAGAAAGCGAGAGCCGATAAGATATACGGAAACGACAAACTCTACCCGCTCATCGTCGCGCTCGGCGCGGGAATCGGCGATGAGTTCAATATCGAGAAGCTCAGATATCACAAGATCATTATCATGGCCGATGCCGATGTTGACGGCTCGCACATCCGCACGCTGCTGCTGACATTCTTCTTCCGCTATATGCGCCCGCTTATCGAGCACGGCTATGTCTACTCTGCGGTGCCGCCGCTCTATAAGCTCTCGCGCGGCAAGACCCAGCGAGTGGCTTACTCCGACGAGCAGCGCGACAAGATAAGCGCCGAGATGCGCGAGGATAACCCGAACGCCAAGGTCGATATCAGCCGCTTCAAGGGCCTCGGCGAAATGGACCCGCACGAGCTGTGGGAGACGACGATGGATCCGCAGACGCGCTCACTGCGCCGCATCACACTCAACGACGCGATACACGCAGACCAGGTCTTTACCGTGCTCATGGGCGAGGATGTCGAGCCGCGCCGCGAGTGGATCGAGCAGAACGCAAAGTATGTCGTAAATTTGGATATCTAAAACATTCAGCAAAAAGCCGGATATTAATACAGGGAACTTAGGTTCCGAAACGGAGAATTTTTAATGGCACATAAGAGAGATTACAAACCTGAGGATATAGCGTTTCCGGATCAGGTCATAACCGAGTCGGAGCTGGTGAGCGAAATGCAGACCAGCTATATCGACTACGCCATGTCCGTTATCGTCGGCAGAGCGCTGCCGGATGTGCGCGACGGTCTCAAGCCCGTTCACAGACGCATACTCTACGCAATGTACGAGGACGGATTGACGAGCGACAAGCCCTTCAAGAAGTCCGCGACCTGCGTCGGCGACGTGCTCGGCCGCTACCATCCGCACGGCGACGCTTCGGTCTACGACGCAATGGTGAGACTTGCGCAGAACTTCTCCATGCGCTACATGCTCGTCGACGGGCACGGCAACTTCGGCTCCGTGGACGGCGATCCCCCCGCGGCCTACCGATACACCGAGGCAAGGCTCTCAAAGATATCCAATGAGATGCTGCGCGATATCGACAAGGAGACGGTCGACTGGGACCCGAACTTTGACGAGACGCGCAAGGAGCCGAGGGTACTTCCCTCCCGCTTCCCGAACCTGCTGGTGAACGGCTCGTCCGGTATCGCCGTCGGCATGGCGACGAATATCCCGCCACACAACCTCAAAGAGGTCATAAACGCCTGCGTATGCGTGCTGGAAAACCCGGAGGCGACGCTTGCCGACCTCATGCAGCACATCACCGGGCCGGACTTTCCGACGCGCGGGATAATCATGGGGCGCAGCGGCATACGTCAGGCCTACGCCTCCGGGCGCGGCAAGGTCGTTGTGCGCGCGCGCACCGAGTTTGAAGAGCACGGTCAGGGGCGCACGAGGATAATCGTGACGGAGCTGCCGTATCAGGTCAATAAGCGTCAGCTCATAAAGAACATCGCAGATCAGGTACATGACAAGCGCCTTGAGGGTATATCCGACCTGCGCGATGAGACCGACCGCAACGGTATGCGCGTCGTCATTGAGCTCAAGCGCGACGCGAACCCGCAGGTCGTGCTGAACCGTCTCTTTGCGC
>CAKTKV010000204.1 GCA_934572355.1 uncultured Oscillospiraceae bacterium | reverse complement strand
AATCTTTATACAATGCTCAAGACCTACGAGCTGGATCTCGCCATCGTCGAGGGGCGCGTGCCCGACCCGAGCATCCACTATCTCCTGCTCGATACGGACTATCTCGTCCTCGCCGTCTCGACGAACCACCCATTCGCCAGCCGCAGCATGGTCACGCTGAACGAGCTCAAAAAGGAGCGCATGATCCTCCGCCTGCCGGACTCGAACACCCGCAACCTCTTTGTCGCCCACCTTGAGAGCAACAACATGAGCATCAACGATTTTAACGTTGTCCTTGAGGTAGACAACATGGCGACGATCAAAGACCTGATCCGCCGGGATTTCGGCGTGTCGATCCTTGCCCGCAGCGTCTGCCTTGACGAGCTGCGCAAGGGGAAAATCACCGTCCTGCCGGTCGAGAACCTGAGCATGATGCGTGAGATCAACCTTGCCTATTACGGGGACTTCAACCAGTTCGACGTGCTCCACGGCATCATGAAGATATATAACGAGACAATCAGAATATATAACTGAGCATAAAAGCATCGCCCCGCCAAATGGCGGGGCGATGCTATATAACAATATTCGTTTACTTTCCGTACTTTTCGTTGTACGCCTTTATTGCGACAGCGAGTATATCTATCGCGCGGGAGATATCCTCGGCGTTTATGGTGTAGGCCATGCGCACCTCGTTGAGGCCCTTGCCGGGCGTCGCGTAGAACGGCTCGCCGCATGCCATGAGCACGGTCTCCTTATTGTCGTCGAACTCATTGAGCAGGAACAGCTGGAACTTATCTGCGTCGTCTATCGGCAGGGACACCATCGCGTAGAACGCGCCGCGCGGCGTCTCGCAGACGACACCGGGGATCTCGTGCAGCTTGGAGACGAGCGTGTCGCGGCGGTGACGGTACTCCTCGCGAACAGCGTCGAAGTAGCTGGGGTCGAGCGTGTAGAGCTCAGCCGCGGCGACCTGCTCGACCGTTGCCGAGCACAGGCGGCACTGGCACCATTTGAGCGCCTGCGCCATGAAGTCCTTGTTCTTCGAGATGACCATGCCGACGCGCGCGCCGCACGCGGAGAATCGCTTTGATATCGAGTCGATAACGATGACGTTCTGCTCATAGCCCTTGTACTGCAAGGCGCTCGTGAGGTGCTCGCCGCCGTAGGTGAACTCTCTGTACACCTCGTCGCAGACGATGAAGAGATCATGCTCCTTCGCGATATCGAGCATCAGGTGCAGCTGCTCCGGCGTGAGGACATTGCCGGTCGGGTTGCCGGGGTTCGTTATCATTATGGCACGGGTGTGCTCATTTATGCGTGCTTCGATCCTCTCGCGGTCGGCATAGAAATAGCCGTTCTCGGGGACTGTCGGCACGGGGCGGATGGCCGCGCCCGCGAGTGTGACGGAGGTGTGGTAGTTCGGATAAAAAGGCTCCGGGATGATGATCTCGTCGCCGTCGTCGAGCAGGCAGGCCATCGTCAGCTGCAGGGCCTCGCTGCCGCCGGTGGTGGGCAGGATCTGGCTGTGCTCAAGCTCCACGCCTATGCGGGAATAGTAATGCTGCACCGCGTCAAGGAACTTAGGCACGCCGACGGACGGCGCGTAGGCGAGCACGGGCTCGGTGAAATCTCGGAGCGCTTTGAAAAACACGTCAGGCGTTTTAACGTCGGGCTGGCCGATGTTCAGATGATAAATTTTAATACCGCGTTCTTCGGCCTTCGCAGCATAGCTTGCGAATTTACGCATAGGGGAAAGGCCGCAGCGCTCCATTTTTGATGAAAGCTTCAAGAAAAACGCTCCTTTCTTTTATTTATGATATCGTACGATAGCACATTTTTTTGCACTTATCAATAAAGAATTCAAAATTTAGCCTATTTTTAGCATCCGGCTTGTAAGCTGCGGCGGATTTTGATAAAATGTCACAAGAATATTTTTCATACATCGGCTTATCCATTAGGAAAACCGTGAATGGGAGGATGGACATTTGTTCAGATTGATGATCGGTAAGGCCGGCGCCGGCAAAACGTCGGCTATCATAAACGAAATAAAGCGCGATATGGCCTCTCCGCATGGCCGCGCCCTGATGATCGTCCCCGAGCAGTACAGCCACGAGGCCGAGCGCGAGCTCTGCCGCGTCTGCGGGGACTCGCTCTCGCTCTACGCGGAAGTCCTGAGCTTCACCGGCCTTGCGCGCGAGACCGCCGCAAAGC
>CAKTKV010000203.1 GCA_934572355.1 uncultured Oscillospiraceae bacterium | reverse complement strand
GGGTGAGGTTATCAAACGGCCTGTAGACCTTGACTAGCTGGTCGCCGTCGGAGCTGTCCACGGCGATTATGCCTGTGGAGGCAAGCCCTTTGTTGAGCAGGTCATTTTGCAGATTCGCGACATAGCCGCGGAAGATGTTCCCCGCGCCGAAGTGTACCCAGGTCGGCGCGGCCTTAGTGTTCTCGATAACGGCGGGGATGTCGAATCCCGGCAGTTTGACGCCTGCGGCGTCCCACGCTGCGCGGTTCTTGAGCGATGCGAGATCAAGCTTCATGTTGTTATACCTCCGCATAAAAATGTGAATCGGGCAGGCAGTCTTATAAACTGCCTGCCTGTTTTAGTTTTATATCAGAAGCCTATGGAGCAGCCGCCGTCAACGACAAGCGTTGTGCCGTTAACAAAGCCTGCGGCATTGGAGCAAAGGTACACAGCCGCCCAGCCGATGTCCTCGGGCTTGCCGTAGCAGTTCATGGGAGTATGGCCGAGAATTTTCTGCTGACGCGGGAGATCGGAGTCGACGGCCTGATGGAACATCGGAGTATCGATAAAACCAGGAATGATTGCGTTGACACGAATACCATCGGCGGAGATATCGCCCGCAAGGCACTTGGTCAGGCCGAGCAGTGCGCCCTTGGCGGAGCCGTAAACACAGACCTTGGTCAGACCGATGATCGCGGACTCGGAGGAGATGAACACTATGCTGCCGTGCTTCTTCTCACGCATGTAAGGGATGGCGGCCTGACAGAGCGCGAAAGCGCCGTAAAGATGAACGTCCATAAGATTGTGGAAGTCCTGAATGGTGATGTCGGCGACCTCTTTCTTGCAGTGGCGTCCGGCGTTGTTTATAAGAAAATCGCAGGAGCCGTAGGTGTCGACGATCTTCTTGATAAACTCGGGCGCGGCGTCTGTATCCGTAATGTCATGTACATAGTAGTGTACATTCTTGCCGAGCTCATCGCATGCCTGCTTGAGCAACTCTTCACGGCGGCCGGTGATAACGACCGTCGCGCCTGCGGATGCGAGGCACTTCGTAATGGCGTAACCCAGACCAGAGCCGCCGCCGGTGACAAGCGCAACCTGCCCACTGAGATCAAATGCTTTGTTAAAATACTCGTTCATGATGATCCTCCTTTTGGATTCTGAAATAATTTATTAAACTTAGAAATTTACGCCTTTTTCAAGCAGTTGGAACGCCGCACGCATGTAGCCGAGAGCGTAGGCCATACCGGCATGCCATGGCGCATCGCAGGTCATGAGGGGAGTATGATCGGGAATAAGTACGCCGTCAAAGCTACTGTCATTGAGCTGGCGGAGTACACGGAACATGTCGATGTCGCCCTCGTCGACGAACACCTCGTCATAGCAGGGAACCTTGCCCTTGACATTACGGAAGTGTATGTAGCTGACACGATCCTGTTTCAGATAGGAATCCAGATAATCATAAATGGGTTTGTCAGATTCCATCTCCTGAAGGCTGCCGAGACAAAGCTCCAGCTTGTTTGCTTTGTTCGTGTTCATGTCGATGAGCTTCTGATAAAGCTCCGGGCGGTAAACGAGCCGCGCCGTCTGCCGAAGCTCGGGCATGGGGGGATCGTCCGGGTGCAGCGCAAGCTCCACACCGTTTTCCTCCGCGATGGGCAGCATATAGTCAAGGAAATACTTGAGCCTGTCCCAAAGCTCCTTCTGCGAGACGGGAGCCATAAAGCCGCCGTCAGTCGGCGCGTAGGTCATGTTCCAAACCTGACCGTTCGGGATGGGTGAGTTGATGTCGAGCAGCGAAGCGTCAAAGCAGGTGCTCTCCGCACCGCCGCGCGCAGCGTGCTTTTTCTGGTGCCCCCAGACCCCGGCCAGACTGAAATTATAACCGAAGGCTTTGATTCCGGCCTTGCTGGTGTTTTCAATGATGCGCTTGAGCCCTTCAAGCTGCTCATCGCGCTTCGGGCCTGCGAGAAGAACATCATACCAGTCGGCAGGATTGAAGTTCTCAATGCCGTAAATGTCAAGACCATATTCCGCAGCCTGCTTTTTGAGTGCCAACAGATTGTCCAGCTCCCAGATGGGATCCTTTGCGGTGGCGGCACCGTAGTTGCTGTTCTCATCCGTCGCGGTCACGACCTGCTTGTCATAGTAGGTGGCGAGATGGACGATCAGATGTGTGCAGCCGCACTGCCGGGCAAACTGGAAATACTCCGGCGTAAGCATATGTC
>CAKTKV010000202.1 GCA_934572355.1 uncultured Oscillospiraceae bacterium | reverse complement strand
AGGCGTGTGCGGCACGCCGCTCACGCCTTTCTGCTATTTCTTGCTAAGCTCTACCCCAACTATTGACACAGAGCCAAAATTATTTCGGCGCGCCGATATATATTCGGCGCGCCGTTAGTTTATTTTCCAAGCCGGTGGATGAGATAGGGGATGGCCTGTTCGAAGTTCACGCCGTACCAGTTGGCGTTTTCATCCGCAATGGTATATTTGATGCACTCGAGAGTGTAGTCCGCAGCGAGAGCCAAGGCGTCGGGGATGCTCCAGCAGTTCAGCACAGCACCCGCGACGGTCGAGGCGAAGAGGTCGCCTGTGCCGTGGAACACGCCGGGGCAGCGCTCCCGGAAGTAGCTGAAGTATTCGCCGCTCGCGCTGTCATAAGAGACGACGCCGAGTTTGTCCTCATCGAAGCTCACGCCGGTTATCGCGCAGACGGACGCGCCGAGCTGGGCAAGGCCGCGCAGGAGAGAGCGGATATAATCACGGTCGTATTCCTCGCGGTACTCCGCGCCGAGCAGGAGGCAGGCCTCGGTGATATTCGGCAGGATGATGTCTGCCCCTTCACACAGCCGCGCCATTTCACGCGGAAAGTCCGCGTCGAAACCCGAATAGAGCCGACCAAAGTCTGCCATTGCAGGGTCGACAATGATCTTTGCTTCTTTGCCGAAGTCGTCAAAGAAGCGGCGGACGACATCCACCTGCCGGGGCGAGCCGAGGTAGCCGGTGTATACCGCGTCAAAGCGCAGGCCGAGACGCTTCCAGTGCTCAGCGGTGGCGGTCATTTCGTCCGTCAGGTCGCGGAAGGTGAAGCCCTCAAACTGCGAGTGCGCAGAGAGCACCGCCGTGGGCAGCACGGCACACTCGACGCCCATGGCGGATATGACCGGCAGCGCCGCCGTCAGCGAGCATTTGCCGATATCGGATATGTCCTGTATGCTTACTATACGCTTCATGTTTTCTCCGTCTTGACTTATTTCAAAAAGGATTATATTATAAATCTGGCATTGCCGATACCGTCAGATAAGGAAAGAATTATATAACCAGATGAAATATCAGATAGACAAAAGCTCCGGGGTGAGCGCATATATGCAGCTGTATGACCAGCTGCGGCGGGACATTGCCCGCGGCAGCGTCAAGTACGGCGAGCGCCTGCCGTCAAAGCGGCTGCTTGCGGGGGAACTCGGCGTGAGCCTTATAACGGTCGAGCACGCTTATGCGCTGCTGGTCGACGAGGGCTACGCCGAGGCGCGCGAGCGCAGCGGGTACTTCGCGGCCTTCGGCGGCAGGGCGGAGACTTCGCCATCCCGCGCGCTGCCGGTGCAGGACACGGCGCCCCTGCGCGTACCGGAGGACTTCCCGTTCTCGGTGCTCGCAAAGGTGATGCGCCGGGTGCTGACGGAGTACGACCGGCGCATACTGATGAAGCCGCCGGGAGCTGGCTGTGCGGAGCTGCGCGCGGCGATAGCGGCGTATCTTGAGCGTAGCCGCGGCGTTGCAGTGAGCCCGGAGCGGATCATCATCGGCTCAGGCGCGGAGTATCTTTACTCGCTTATCGCGCAGCTCCTTGGCGGGGAGCGCGGCTTCGCGCTGGAAAAGCCCTGCTATGAGGTGATACGCCGGGTGTATGAGGCAAACGGCGTGGAGTGTACGGAGCTCGCGATGGGGGAGGACGGGATAATCTCGTCCGAGCTTTCAGGCTGCGCGGCGGGGGTACTGCACGTGACACCGTTCAACAGCTACCCGAGCCATGTGACCGCCCCCGCCAGCAAGCGGCACGAGTACGCGCGCTGGGCGAGGGCGCACGGGGCGTATATCGTCGAGGACGATTACGATTCGGAGTTCTCCTCGGTCACAAGGCAGATAGACACGATCTATTCTCTCGCACCGGAGCGGGTGATATACGTCAACACCTTTTCAAAGACCCTCGCGCCCGCGATGCGCACGGCGTACATGGTGCTGCCGGAGGAGCTGATGGCGGAGTACACGCACAGGCTCGGTTTCTATTCCTGCACCGTCCCGGCCTTTGAACAGTATGTGCTGGCGGAGTTCATAAACGGCGGGGAGCTTGAGCGCTATATAAACCGCCGCAGAAGAATACTCCGTCAGGAGAAAAAAGAAAAATAAAAGTATCCCCGGAGCTGCGGATATGCGGCTTCCGGGGAATTACTTTTGGTTGTAAACTAAAAGTTGGGGTACCCGGGTAAACCTGGGCACTCCAACTTTTAGCATGTGGGGAAAAATAAGAGT
>CAKTKV010000201.1 GCA_934572355.1 uncultured Oscillospiraceae bacterium | reverse complement strand
TGCAGGCTCTGCCCCACAGCCATCGGCATCACGGCCTCGCCGCGCTCTGCGTCCGTCTCGGCTTCAACGCCCATGTATGGCAGGATATCCGCCATCATGCTCCCGACGACCGGTGCTGCCATCTGGCCGCCGCTTATGTATATCCCGGATCTATTCGACGGGGTATCCAGAAACACCAGCAGCGCTATGCGCGGCTTATCCGCCGGTGCGAAGCCTATGAAGGAGACTATGTATTCCTTCTGTCCGGTCTGCGCCTCAAGGCTGACTTTCTCGCTCGTGCCGGTCTTGCCGCCGATGCGGTAGCCCTTGACAGCGGCGTTTCGCCCTGTGCCCTCCTTGGAGTCGCCGACCACCTGTTCAAGTATCGTGCGCACCTTTTCGCTCGTGCTCTCGCTTATGACCTGCCGCACGGTGTGCGGCTCGCGCTCATATGCAACGCTCCCGTCGGGATTCAGCATCCGCTGCACGACGTATGGCTCCATCAGGTATCCGCCGTTTACACACGCGCTCACGGCGCACACGAGCTGAAGCGGGGTAATCGTAAAGGTCTGGCCGAAGGATGCCGCCGCAAGCTGCGACAGGTTTTTCGGCGAGCAGAAGGTATTCTTGCTCCACCATATACTCCCGCTCTCGCCCGACAGGTCTATCCCCGTCTTGGCCGTGAGGTTCGCGTCCGGGTCATCCGACAGGCGCAGAAAGCCGAAGGCCTCGCAGTAATCGTAAAACCGCTCCGCGCCGACGCGCAGTCCGATGTTCACAAACGCGGCGTTGCAGGAGTGCTGCGCCGCCTGTGTCAGCGTCTGCGAGCCGTGCCCGGTCGTCTTCCAGCAGCGTATAGGGCTCGTGCGCCCGATGACGCTGACGTTTCCTCCGCAGTAGAAGGTATCATCCAGGCTCACCGCGCCCTCTTCGAGCGCCATTGCAAGTGTGATTATCTTGAAGGTCGAGCCCGGCTCGTAGGTATCGGACAGCGCCTTGTTGCGCCACTGCTTCGCCTGCGCCGCGGCGAGGCGCTCCGCCGCCTCTTCCTTCGTCTCGGCCGCGTCTATGTATTCCCTGTCATTCTCGCTGACCGCGAGGAAATCGTTAAGGTCGTAATTTCCGAGCGACGCCATCGCGAGTATCTTGCCCGTGTTCACGTCCATGGCGATCGCTCCCGCGCCGTTCTGGATGTCGTAATCCTCCACCGCCTGACGCAGGTGCTTCTCCACGTAATACTGTATCGTGGAGTCGATCGTCGTCACTATATCATAGCCGTCCTCGCCGGGGCGGTATTCCTCAAACTGATTGAACAGCAGCTCCGTGCCGTAGGCGTTCGTCGCGCGCACGGTCTTCCCCGCCGTACCGGAGAGCACTGAATCATACCTCGCCTCTATGCCCTCAAGCCCGTAGTTGTCCGTGCCGACAAAGCCTATCAGGTGACAGGCAAGGGACGAGTTCGGGTAATAGCGCTTTGTGTCAGGTTCGAGCCGAACACCGCGCAGGTTATGCTCTGTCTTGAACGCGCGCACCGCGTCGACCTTGTCGCTCTCTATCTTCCTTGCGACAGTCACGTACCAGCTCCCCGTCCTTCCGGACTTCTCATATACCTCGTCGTAGTCCACTCCGAGTATCTCCGAAAGTCCCCGGGCTATAAGCGCGCGGTCCTCGCTGTAGGCCTCTATTTCCGCCGGGCTGAGGTAGACGTTATCCACCGTCGCGCTGACGGCCAGCGCGTTCATGTTCGCATCGTATATTGCGCCGCGCGACGCGGAGCCCGGAGTAGAGCGCAGCTGCTGCTCTATCGCAAGCTCCTCATAGAACTCATGTTCCTTTATCTGCAATTGATACAGCCGTGCCAGAAGCACCGCGAACACGCCTATGCCGAACACTGCCGCCAAAACGACGCAGCGCCGCAGCATCTGCCTGCCCGGCCCGCTTCTTACCGCGCTGCCGCTTTTTGATTTTTCCATGATACACTCCCGCCTGATGTTTTTTATACATCATATTCGGCGGCAGATATCCTTATCCCGGCCAGTCCAGATAAACGATCTGTCCCGGCTCCGGCGGCTGCATCCCCAGCGCGCCCCGCGCATAGCTGTCAAGCTCCTCAAGGCTTATGCTGCTGTCGTACTTTGCCGTCAGCACGCGCGCCTCAGTCTCCGCTTCTTTGAGCGCGTCCTCAAGCGCCGCGATGTTCTCCTCGGCCTGCGCAAGGCGCACCCGCCACAGCAGGCACAGCACGAGCGTACACACCGAGAACACCAC
>CAKTKV010000200.1 GCA_934572355.1 uncultured Oscillospiraceae bacterium | reverse complement strand
GAGTTGCCCTCCCAACGATTTAAGCAGTTCAGCCGCGCGTTGCTGGCGGATTATGACTTCATCGCAGAGAACAAAAACGCAATCCAGCACAATGATAACGCCAGACACTGTCTCTCTATATTTTTACTCCGCTCTTTGTTCCCGTTGCAAAGGCTCTTGGCATGAGCATGATCCACTTTGGAACCATTATGATCGTCAACCTCGCTATCGGGCTTGTCACACCGCCTGTCGGCGTCAACCTTTATGTCGCCTGCGGCATAGCGAAGATAGACCTCAAGAAGATATCCGTTGCGGTCGTTCCGCTGCTGGTCGCGTCGCTGATAGTTCTGGCGATCGTCACCTACGTGCCCTCGGTCTCATTGGCGCTCCTCGGCGGCTGATCCCGGCACGGCAGCGATAAGCATGAAACACTCCCAATGTATATAGAAAGGCAGAATTCTATGAGAGACGATTTGAACATTACTCAATTGCAGAATAAGTGCGTTGATCTGAAAAAAAACGTCATATCCATGATCTACAAGGCGCAGTCCGGACACCCCGGCGGTTCGCTGTCCATTGCGGAGTTTGTCACCGCCTGCTACTGGCACGCTATGGATGTGGATCCAAAGAACCCGCGCTGGGAGGATCGCGACCGCTTCGTGCTCTCGAAAGGGCACACATGCCCGGCGCAGTACGCCGCGCTTGCGATGAAGGGTTTCTTCGACATGAGCGTTCTGGATACACTGCGCAAGGAGGGCTCGATACTTCAGGGAAACCCGGATATGAAGAAGTGCCCGGGGATCGATATATCCACGGGCTCGCTCGGACAGGGCTTTGCCTGCGCGACAGGCATGGCGATCGCGGCGAAGATCGACGGGAAAAAGTACCGCGTGTTCTGCGCCATCGGCGACGGTGAGTGCAACGAGGGCGAGATATGGGAAGCTGCCGGTACCGCACATAAGTACAAGCTTGATAACCTCATCGCTTTCGTTGACTGGAACAATCTCCAGCTCGACGGCACCTGCGAAGAGATAATGCCGCCGGTCGATCTTGCGAAGAAGTTTGAAGCCTTCGGGTTCGAGGTCTGGCAGATAGACGGCAATGACATGGCAGCGGTCGTCAAGGCTCTTGATGAGGCGATGGCCGCGGAGAACGGACTTCCGAAGTGCATCGTCGGCAAGACGGTAAAGGGCAAAGGCGTATCCTACATGGAAAATCAGTGCTCATGGCATGGCACCGCCCCCAACGAGGAGCAGTATAAGCAGGCCATGGCGGAGCTTGACAAAGAGTATGTCAGGTGCTGAGGAGGACTGAATATGAACTTTGGTAAAAATATACCCACAAGAGACGGCTTCGGAGACGAGATCGTTGAGCTCGGCAGAGAGAACAGAAACATACTTGTCGTGGATGCCGACATAGGCAAATCCTGCAAGACGGGCGCGTTCCGCAAGGCGCTGCCGGAGCAGTACCTTAACGTGGGCATTGCCGAGCAGAACTGCGCGGGCGCTGCGGCGGGGCTTGCCACCTGCGGGAAGATACCGTTTGTCGTGACTTACGCGGCCTTTGGCTCCATGCGTATGCTGGAGATGATCCGTCAGGAGATATGCTACCCGCACCTGAATGTCAAGATAGCCTGCTCCCACGGCGGGGTCACTCCCGCAAACGACGGTGCCAGCCATCAGGCCATCGAGGATATGGGCATCCTGCGCACCATACCGAACATGACGGTCATTATGCCCGCGGACTACTGGTCGGCAAGGAAGCTTGTCCGCGCTGCGGCGGATTTTGACGGCCCGGTATACCTGCGCTTCACGAGAGACGCGATCCCGAGCATTTACAGCGAGAGCGATGAGTTTGAGATCGGCAAAGCAAAGCTGCTGCACAGCGGCAGCGACGTCGCGATAATCGCCAACGGCGACACCGTGCGCCTTGCGATAGAGGCGGCGGAGGCACTCGCGGCACGCGGGGTCGAGGCGCGCGTGCTCGATATGCACACGATAAAGCCGCTCGACAAGGAAGCCGTGGCCGACTGCATCGATTCCATAGGAAAGATAATAACGGTCGAAGACCACAACATCCTTAACGGCCTTGGCAGCGCGGTCTGCGAGATCGCGGCGGAAGCCGGCAAGGGCAAGGTAAAGCGTATAGGCATTCAGGATCAGTTCGGTATGTCCGCGCCGTATGAACGCCTGCTTGCAATGAACGGTGTCACCGTAGAGAACATCGTGGACTCCGCATTGAGTCTGGTTAAATAAGTGGAGGGGACTATGAAAGTATTTCTGATAGGCGCGG
>CAKTKV010000199.1 GCA_934572355.1 uncultured Oscillospiraceae bacterium | reverse complement strand
CCCCCACTCTTTGTTCGGATAGGTTCTGCCCTCTTCCCGCCTCGCTCCACGCAGGATATAATTTTTAATATTTACACTGTTGACATTTTTTTCATACTGCCGTTTGATCGCCCACTCGAGCAAAAGCGCACTTCCTCCCGCCGCGACTGCCGCCGCCGCGGAAGTGCCGGTTCTTGTCGTATAGCGGTTTCTAAGATCCGGTCCGTATACATTTACCCCGGGTGCCACATAATCCGGCTTGATGTCACCTACCGCAGTAAATCCTCTGCTTGAATCCAAAAACAGGCTTCCCGTCTGTACATCATAAGCACCCGCTGTCATCGGTACTTCCGCTGTGGACGGCACTGTAAGCGTCACATCGGGACTGGAACGCAAAAAGATCACATCACCGCTCATAAACTGCCTGAGCGGAAGCCAGATATGATAATGTCCCTCCACGATGCTGTCCTCCGCATAGACCACGATCTCCCAGAGTCCGCGCGTTGGGCGGTCAAACCGGAAAAACACCAGCAGATCGCCGCTCCGCACTCCGACCATCTGATATTCCACGCTGACCACCGTCTCTTCAAAAATGAACTGGTACTCCACGCGGTTGCGCTGCATGACCGGGATCCGCCGGATCTGTTCCCCGGTCGGCGATATGATCGCGACGGAATAAAGCTCCGGTGCTTTCGCCCAAAGTTCCGCCGTGAATCCCCGGACATTTTCTCCCACATTGATCTCAACGGTCTCGGAATCCCCATGTTTCATGATCGTTCCGTAGTAATGATGTCTCGCGTTCGCTTCATTTCCTGCCGCGATCACCACGACATGATTTTTCAGGGTCGCAATCTCGTTTAGATACATGCAAAGCGGGCTGGTTCCGCCATGGCTTCCCATACTCGTGCCAAGCCCGATACAGAGCACCAGCGGACGGTTTTCTTCTAACGCCAGTTTGTTCAGATACGCGATCGCTGCCATCACATCATTTTCCTGATATGCGACCGCGTCAGACGGGATAAAATAAAAATCACGGATGTTCTGCTTTGCCGGCTTTAACTTTACCACTGCGATATCCGCATAGGGCGCCGCGCCGGAAAAATCTCCCGGCACATCCTCCGATCCCGCCGCAACTCCGGCAAGAAACGTTCCGTGCCCATCCTCGTCTACCGACGGCACGAAAGCAAGCGGATCTTCACTGCGAAGCGCCGCATTGATCTCCTCCGTCCGATACTCGCTTCCATACAAAAAGCCCTCCGGCTGCCTGCCATCCCGGATCGTCTGATCCCAGATACTCACAATGCGGCTGCTTGCCGGTCCGTTTTGAAACACCGGATTCTGATAATCGATCCCGGTGTCCAGAAAGCCGAGAAGGATACCCTCTCCTTTCAGCGAAAGCGTTGGCTGATTCTGCACCTTTAAGATCCCGCTGCCAGATAACGCCGCGTCATCCATTAGCGTAAAGCACTGCGGGATGGCGGAATAGGTATAATCCGTAATATTTAAATCCGGCAGACGCTCTCTGTTGAAATATCCGATACTGTACGCAACATTGATCTCCTGCCTGCAGTCCGCCGGGATCACCGATGTATTGGCACTGATACTCCCGTACTCTATGATAAGGTCATAATAATCCTCCGAATAAACTGCCTCTTTGCAATCCATACACGCCGTTTCCTTTTTTGCAACCTGCTCTCCTATGTATATGTATGCAGAAGCGAAAAAAAGTGAACCGGCTTTTTACACCTGGCAGATGACTAACACGTCTCCCTCTTTGATCTTCGTGGAACCGTTTGGAATGATGACCTCCTCGCCCCGCTTCAAAAGCAGCACCAGTTTTTCTTCCCCGAGCTTTAACGCCGCGATCGTCTCTCCGATCAGCGAACTGTCCTTTTCGATCGTCCGCTCCGCAAGGCACAGGCCCAGATTTTCCTCCGGCGAAAGTGCACTCAATACCACAACATCTCCCGGCAGAAGGACAGTACTTCCATTCGGCACGATACGCTCTTCCCCGCGCAGGACGAGCACCACTAACACATCCGGCAGCGATAGGATATCCATGATCTTTTTGCCTGCCCACGGATGGTTTTTGCGTATCGCGATCTTGATAAATTCCACCGGCATCTCATCCGAATAGTCACTGAATGTCTTCATGACGTTGCCTGTATCATCGATCATATCAAGCTTCTTTGCAACCAGTCCGAGCAGCGAGCCCTGGATGCTGATGGAAAAGAGCACGATAAAGATCACGATGTGGAATACATCATTTTTGGTATATGCAGGGCTCACCGTCGCCATGATCGCGAATACGATGGACGCCGCGCCGCGAAGTCCCGACCACGAAACCAGAAGCTGCTGGCGGATCGGCGCCTTAAACGGCGAGAGGATCGCGAACACAGAATCCGGTCTTGCCACG
>CAKTKV010000198.1 GCA_934572355.1 uncultured Oscillospiraceae bacterium | reverse complement strand
CCATAGAGCTTGGCGAGGGCGTCGAGAACAGCCCCTTTACGGGCTTCGCGCCTGAGGCTGTGGAGGTCTCAAGGCAGCTTGCCCCGTACTTTGAGGCTCAGGCAAAGGCGCACGGCTGGCATTATTTCAATGCCGCTTCCGTCGCAAAGCCGAGCAAGAAGGATATGCTCCACATGGAAAAAGAGGATCATCAGGCGCTGGCCGAAGCGCTGGCGGCACAGATACGCGGAATATTTGAAAAGGAAAACTGATATGAAGAAATTTATGGATAAGGACTTTCTGCTCAGCACCAAGACTGCGCAGAAACTGTACCATGAGTACGCGGCCCCGCAACCGATCATTGATTATCATTGCCATCTCAGTGCGCAGGAGATATGCGAGAATAAGCCCGCCTATGACCTGACGGAACTGTGGCTGCTGGGCGACCATTACAAGTGGCGCGTTATCCGCGCAAACGGCGTGGAAGAGCGTCTCGTGACCGGCGATGCGGGAAACTATGAAAAGTTCCTTGCCTTTGCTGAGAGCCTGCCCTATGCTATCGGAAACCCGGTCTATCACTGGACACATCTTGAGCTTCAGCGCTATTTCGGCATCGACGAGCCGCTCAACGCAAAGACCGCTCCGGAAATATGGGAAAAGACCAAGGCCATCCTTTCCGACGGCAAGCATACCCCGCAGTATTTCATCGAGCGCTCGAATGTCTATGCCCTCTGCACGACGGAGGACCCCGCCGATACGCTTGAGTACCATCACCGTATAGCCGAAGAGGGCCTTCTGAGCACAAAGGTCGTTCCGGCCTACCGCCCGGATAACACTCTTGCTGTTGAAAAGTCCGGCTGGAGAGCGTATATCGATCACCTCTCCGCAGTCTCCGACGTGGCCATCACGGACTTCGCTTCTCTGCTCAAGGCTTTGAAAGTCAGGATGGAAGAGTTTGCAAAGGCCGGCTGCGTCGCAAGCGACCACGGCTTTGAGGCTATGCCGTATCTGCCCTTCGGGGTCGAGCAGGCCGATGCCGCTTTCAAAAAGGCTCTGTCTGGAGCCGCCTTGAGCGCCGAGGAGACCGAGGGCTATAAGACTGAGCTCATGCTGTGGCTTGGTAAACAGTACGCAAAGCGCGGCTGGGCCATGGAGCTTCATGTCAACGCGATGCGCAACTGCAATACCGAAGCCGTAGCGCGCATCGGCGAAGCCAAGGGCTTCGACTCTGTGTGCGACCATCCCATGGCGCTCAAGCTCAGCCACTTCATGAACGCGCTTGAGAAGACTGGCGAGCTTCCGAAGACTATTCTCTTCTCTCTCAACGAGTCTGACAACATGGTGTTTGCGACCATGCTTGGAAACTTTCAGGATGCGAGCGTCGCCTCCAAGATCCAGATGGGTACCGCGTGGTGGTTCCAGGATAATATCGACGGCATGGAAAAGCAGATGCGCATCCTTGCAAATGAAGGCGTGCTTGGCCGCTTTATCGGCATGCTGACCGATAGCCGCAGCTTTCTTTCCTATCCGCGCCACGAATACTTCCGCCGTATCCTCTGCAACCTTATCGGCAATTGGGTCGAGGACGGGCAGTATCCGGATGATGAGGAAATGCTTGCAACATTGGTCGAGCGTATTTGCTTTACCAACGCAAAAGAATATTTCGGCCTGTAAGGTAAATGATTAGACGGAGCATAGAAAGGGAAACGAACAATGAGTAAATGGAAGAATGAAGATGAGATGTTTGCGCTCATGCGCGAAAAGCTCTATACGCCTGTCGTCGGAGATATCCTTGACCAGAAGGGCTATGTGCATCAGTTCCTGCCGCCCGATATCCGCCCGCTCAAGGACGATATGAAGCTTGCGGGCAAAGCCATGACCGTTCTGATGATCGATGTTTTCGGCGAGCAGAAAAAGCCCTTCGGCTACCTCACCGAGGCTCTCGATCAGCTTCAGAAGAATGAGATATATATCGCGACCGGCGGCACAAAGCGCTGCGCTTATTGGGGCGAGCTGCTCACCGCCACTGCCCGCACCCGCGGCGCGGTCGGCGCGGTGCTCAACGGCTGGCACAGAGATACCCCGCAGGTTCTTGCGCAGAACTGGCCGGTGTTCAGCTGCGGCTGCTATGCGCAGGATTCCAGTGTGCGCACTCAGGTGGTGCAGTTCCGCTGCCCAATCGAAATTGGTCAGGTAACCATACACGACGGAGATATCATCTTCGGCGATATTGACGGCGTACTGGTCATCCCCAAGGAGATTGCCGAGGAGGTCATAGAGCTGGCGCTTGAAAAGGCAGCCGGTGAAAAACTTGTGCGCAAGGCTATTGAGGGCGGCATGAGCGCGACCGACGCATTTGCGAAGTTCGGCATCCTGTAACGCGAATACTAAGTAATAACCTGCCCTCGACTGACAAGGGCACATGTGTACGGT
>CAKTKV010000197.1 GCA_934572355.1 uncultured Oscillospiraceae bacterium | reverse complement strand
GTCTCAGCGTCCATGTTCTCGTTCTGCACGATGCTGTCGGACAGCAGACGTATCGACGCAAGCGGCGTTTTGAGCTCGTGCGACGCGTCGGAGACAAAGCGGCGGCGCTGGTGCTCGGTATCGTACAGGCGCTCGGTAAGGGTGTTAAATTCGCGGCCAAGCTCGCTGAGCTCATCCGTGCCGGATATCGCGAGGCGGTGCTTATAATCCCCGCCAGCGACGATGCGCATGGAATTGGCAAGGTCGTTCAGCCTCTGGAGAACAACCGAGGAATAGACCACTGCCATCACGAGTGCCGCGAGAGCGATTATGAGGGAGACCGTGCGTATCTGCACCTGAAGGTCATTTATAATGCGGCCGCGCTCGGCGTCTGTCTCATGCAGATACACCGCGCCCGTGACAGTGCTCTGGCTGCTGATGGGTATGGCATAGCTGCTGGAAAAAGCCTCGTCCTCCTGCGAGGAGCGGAACACCGTCTTGCTGCCGAGCGCGGAGAGCAGATCGCCCGCGGCAGTCTGCGCAGCCGCATGCGTCTGAGTATCATATATTATCTCCCCGGTCTTCCCGGCGACGATTATTCTGTCATAGCCTTGAATGTCGAGAAAGCGCAGCACCTCGGCAATGCTCTCCTGATCGGGATTGTCAAGGCTCGCAAGCGCGGAGGCAAGCGTCGCGGCCTGGCTCTCCATAGCCTTTTCCTTCTCCTGAAACACGGCGTCGCGCGCAGAGATGAGCGGATAGACATTCAGCAGCAGGAGCAGGATCAGCAGCAGCATCGCCAGAAAAGAGAAGAACTGGAAGCGGATGCTGCCGGATCTGAAGGTCCAGCGTTTAATCTGCAAAGTAATACCCCACTCCCCACTTGGTGATGATGTATTCCGGCTGGGCGGGATTGAGCTCAAGCTTCTCGCGCAGGCGGCGGATGTGCACGTCCACTGTGCGCGTATCGCCCTGATAGTCATAGCCCCACACGAGGTCGAGCAGCGCCTCACGGCTGTATACCTTGCCGGGGTTCTTCATCAGAAACAGGATCAGGTCGAACTCCTTCATCGTAAGCTCGACCTCCTCTCCGTTCTTCATCGCGCAGCGCTTAGCCTCGTCCACGGTAATGTGGCCGCGGCTTATCGTGCCGCTCTTCTCTTCCGCAGCAGCGGGCGCGGCGGCTATCGACGCTCTCCTCAGAAGCGCCCGGATGCGCGCCTTGAGGGCAAGGATGTTGAAGGGCTTTGTGACATAATCGTCCGCGCCGGACTCAAAGCCCATGAGCAGGTCCGCGTCCTCGCTGCGCGCGGTGAGCATGATTATAGGCACGGTGGAGAAGCTGCGGATCTCCTGACAGGCTTCGAGCCCGTCCTTCTTCGGCATCATCAGATCGAGGATTATGAGGTCATAGTTCCCTTCGCGCGCCATCGTGACGGCGGTCTCGCCGTCATAGCAGGAATCGACCGTGTAGCCCTCGTTCTCAAGATTGAACTTGATGCCCTTGACAAGCAGCTTTTCATCATCAACTACAAGAATTTTCATTAAGCTCTCCGTTTTTTGCCATGCACCCATTCGCTTGACGGGGCAGGAATAATTAGATATAATACACTTTACGGGCTTTGCCTATCATTGTCATTTTTGTATTACGGCAAGCACCCTATCTATATTACTATAACATATTCCTGAAAAAACGGGAGAACAAAATGAAAAAAATAAAAATTTTTCCGCTCCTTCTTCTCATGTGCCTGATGATGACGGCCTTTGCGCCGTCGGCATGGGCCATGGAAGCGCCGCAGCTCAACGGCAAGGCCGCCGTCGTGATCGATCTTGACAGCGGCAAAATGCTCTACGGCTACAATGAGAACGACCAGCGCGCCCCCGCCAGCCTTACAAAGGTCATGACGGCGCTGCTCGCGCTCGAAGCGCTCGATTCCGGCCGCTGTGACCTGACGACCATGGTCACCGCGCAGAACGACTGCCGCGACGGCATGAGCGACGACAGCAGCACCTCCGGTTTGCTGCCGGGCATGGAGCTTTCAATGCGCGACCTGCTCTACTGCGCGCTGCTTCAGTCGGCAAACGAGGCCTGCAACATCATCGGCCGCTATCTCGGCGGCAGCATCAGCGGCTTTGTGGAGCAGATGAACCAGAAGGCGGCTGACCTCGGCTGCACGAACACTCACTTCATGAACACCAACGGTCTCCCCGCCGAGGGGCACTACAGCTCCGCCTACGACCAGTCGCTTATCTTCCGCGCAGCGCTCCAGTACCCGCTCTTCAGCGAGATCATCGACAGCACGAGCTATCAGCCGGAGAACACCGCGATAAACGAGGGCAAGCCTATCGGCAACTCTAACGCCCTTATAAACATAACCTCCATCTATTCCTACAACGGCCGCTATCTCTATGACGGCGCCAAGGGCGGCAAGACCGGCTATACCCGCGCCGCGGGCTACTGCCT
>CAKTKV010000196.1 GCA_934572355.1 uncultured Oscillospiraceae bacterium | reverse complement strand
TATCACCGCGTCGGACTCCTCGCTCAGGCCTATGCCCGCGCGGTGGCGCATGCCGAGATCCTTGCTGAGGTTCGTCCTCTGCGTGAGCGGGAGCACGCAGCCCGCCGCCTCGATGCGCCCGTCGCGGATTATCACAGCGCCGTCATGCAGCGGAGCCTTGTTGAAGAACATGTTCTTCAGAAGCTCCGCCGTCGTGTCGGCGTTTATGACGGTGCCGGTGCTGATGATGGAGTTTAACGCGACGCCGCGCTCAAAGATGATGAGCGCGCCGGTCTTGGAGGCCGACATGTCGCAGCAGGCCTGGACTGTCTGCGATATTGCAGAGTCCATGACCGTGCCGCTCGTGCTGCGGCCAGAGGCAAAGCCGCTGCCCATACGCTCCAGCAGCCTTCTCAGCTCCGGCTGGAACAGGATTAGCAGGGCGATCAGGCCGAGCTCTGCTGTTTTACGCAGCAGGAAATTTATCATCGTCAGGCTGAAGATATCCGAACCCCACAGCGCAAGCAGAAAGACCACAAGCCCTTTTGCGAGATTGTTCGAATTCGTTCTCCTGACGAAGCCTATTGCTTTGTAGATAAGATAAGCAACGATTATTATATCAAGGAAGTCTGATATACCCATCGTTGAAAGATAGTTCACAGACCTGCTCAATCCATTGCTGAATACTTCCATATATGCTTCCCCATACAGATGTGCTAAACACGGCTTATATAATGTATCACTGTATTATAAAGCAAATTCTAAAAAAAGGCAACAACAATACGCATTTCACTGTAACAATTCTCGCAGGATTGAGCAGCTTTTTTTCACGCACACCTCGTCAGTAAAGGGAGAAAAGCTCGCTCTTATCGTCCCGGTATCCAGTGTCCCGGCGCTCCTGTGCGCATACGGCGCGCAGTGTAGCCCGCTGCGAACGCATATACCGCGCTCGGAAAGCTGCTGTGCAAGGCTCTCGCAGTCGCCGCGCAGCGGTCTGAACGACAGTACGCCGCTCTGCGTCCCCGGCGCGCCGCTAAAAATTTCAAGCCCCGCGCAGCCATTGAGCCCGTCAAGCATAGTCTCCAGCATGCGTCCCTCGTGCGCCGCGATCGATCTCAAGCCGCGGGAGCGCGCATAGCTTATGCCCTCTGAAAGTCCCGCAATGCCGGGGACATTGTGCGTCCCGGCCTCCATCCTGTCGGGCAGGTACTCGGGCATGAGCTGCGGTATGCTGTCCGACCCGGAGCCGCCGCTGAGCAGCGGTTCGCCCTCGACGCCGCAGATAAGAATGCCCGTACCCTGCGGCCCGAAAAGCGCCTTGTGCCCCGGCATGGCGATAAAAGCTGCGCCAAGCGTCTGATAATCAACCTCCAGCACGCCCGCCGACTGCGAAGCATCGAGGATGAACGGCACCCCCGCGCGTCTGCACATATCCGCTATCTCATACGCCGGCAGGACAAAACCGAACACGTTCGACACATGCGTACATACCACAAGCTCCGCTGTTTGGATCTTATCCCGGAAAGCATTGAGCATCCCGTCCCTGTCAAACGGAGTTGAGGACGCGACAGCGATATCCGCGCCGAGCTGCGCGAGCGGGCGCGTCACGGAATTGTGCTCATAGCCCGACACGAGTACCCGCGTCCCCTCATGCGCCAGCGACCTTATCGCGATGTTGAGCGCATGCGTCGCGTTCATCGTGAACACTATGCGCTCAGGCTCCGGAACGTTAAAGAGCTCTGATGCGTTTTCACGGCAGCGGAAAACTATCTCCGCTGCCGTCATCGCCGGTATGTGCCCTCCACGGCCGGGGCTTGCGGCGCGGCGCATCGCGTCCATCATCGCGCGCCCCACAGCCTCGGGCTTTATCATGGTAGTCGCCGCGTTGTCAAGATAGATCACTTAGCCGCACCTCCGTATATTCACCGTTCTCCTCGCGTTTGAAGAGCTTTCCGTTTAACATATTGTTCTTTTTAAGAATGGCTGCCGCCTCGCCTAGATGCCGGTAAAGGCTGACAGCGTATCCGCAGCCGCTGCCGCTCAGTCCCTGAGGGGCTTTGACCACGACGCAGCTTATCCCCTTGCGTTCGAGCAGCGCCGCCGACCGCTGCGCGTAGGTCAGCGAGCGGCACATTATCAGGTACTGCATACTTTATTCTCCATTCCGCCGCAAGCGGCATTTTATAATAATCATAACGGAAAAGCACCGCGCAGCCCTTTGCTGTGCGGTGCTTTTCAAGCCTATAGGATCAGCGCACAGAATCATTACATCTTATGCGCCACTGCGGCGTTTGTTCAATTCACTCTTTACTCTATCAGCGCCACGGCGTGTGCCGCGATGCCGAGCCCTTCTCCAGTGAAGCCAAGCTTCTCCTCGGTCGTTGCCTTGACGCTCACGCGGTCAAGCTCCGTGCCCATCGCCTGTGCGAGTATCCCGCGCATCTGCTGTATATAAGGCGCGAGCTTCGGCCTCT
>CAKTKV010000195.1 GCA_934572355.1 uncultured Oscillospiraceae bacterium | reverse complement strand
ACTCTTATTTTTCCCCACATGCTAAAAGTTGGAGTGCCCAGGTTTACCCGGGTACCCCAACTTTTAGTTTACAACCATAATTTTATCCTTTTATTATCGGCTGTATCTGCCAGCCGCGCAGCGCAGCTTCGATGGTCTGGTCGATAAGTCCAAAGTCCGATTGAAGCGAGCGCGGCTTCTTCGCCGCGTCGTCTTGCCGGAACGGGACGAAGTATACATTCTTGCGGTTGAGGAGCCTGCCGATGTTCTCCGCTGAACCGGACAGTCCGTCGTTTGTCGAGAACGCTATCACAAGCGGCCGGCCGTTTCGCAAGTGCGCCTTTGCCGCCATCGTGACGGCGGTGTCGGTCACGCCGTTTGCCAGCTTCGCAAGAGTGTTCCCCGTGCATGGCGCGATGACCATCGCCTCCATCGGTTCGCGCGGGCCGAGAGGCTCCGCCTCGGCTATGGTGGTCACAACGGGCCGCCCGGCTATCTGCATCAGGCGCTTGATGTTCTCCGAGGCCGCACCGAAGCGGCTGTCCGTCTCCGCCGCGTTTTCGCTCATTATCGGGATAAGCTCATATTTTTCCGTGAGCCTTTCCGCCTCCTCGAACACCCGGCTGTATGTACAATATGAGCCGCACATCGCAAACCCTATTCTTTTTTTGTTCTCCATGCTCATTCATCCCCCTCGCCGATGACCGTGTATATCGTCTCCCTCATAAGCTCCGCCGCGGTGCAGGGGGCGTAGACCCCCGGCAGCCCCGGAGCCGCAAGCACCGGCAGGCCAAGGCTTCTCGCCTGCTCCGCGTCAAAGCCGCCCGGCGGCGATGCAAGCTCCAGCAGCACAGTGTCTGGCCGCAGCAGCGCGAGCAGATCATCCTCCAGCACCCGCGCCGGTACGGTGTTTGCGACAAAGTCGAACTCCTCCGCCTGCTCATATATCCCGTCAAAATCGCAGCTGTCGAGCCCGAGTGCGCGTGCCATCGCGCGGTCGCCGTCCTTGCGTGCGGCGACGGTGACGAGCGCACCGAGGGCGTACAGCCGCAGCGCGAGTATCTTGGCTACCCGGCCCCAGCCGGTCACAAGCACACGGCTGCCCCAGATACAGCGCTCGCCGCTTTTCATCATGAGCTCCGCCGCGCCCTCCGCGGTAATGGCGGCGTTCCCAACTGCAAAGTCCCGCCGCTGCATCAGGTCGACCACCTGTAATCCAGCGCGCACCGCGCCGACGGCGGTACTCTGGCTGAGCTTTCCTCCGCACAGCACCTGCCCCGGCCACAGCGCCGAAATGATCTCCTCAAGCCTCAGCTGCTCGGACGAATACGGCGCGTTGAGTACGCCGCCGCGCTCCGCCGGCGTCGGCAGTATCACCCAGTCCGCGCCGTATACGCAGCCCTGCAGGCAGCCCGCTTTGGGCACCTCCTTCGGCAGCTCCGCCTTTTCGAGCGCATAGGTATAGACCCTGTGCCCGTCTCCCTCAAGCAGCGCGCATAGCCATGCGGAGCGCCGGTCGCCTCCGATGACAGCGAATTTCATAGGCACCACCTCCAAACCAGTGTATTCCGCAGCGGCAGCGATGGTGATTGACCAAGCCCGTTATACATGATAAAATAGGCGGCAGTTAACCGAAAGGCAGGTCACAGCCATGAGCAGAGCAGACGAAATTTTCATCCGGAACTGCCGCGATATCCTCGATAACGGCATATGGGATACCGACCGCCCTGTCCGCCCGAAGTGGGACGACGGCCAGAGCGCGCACACGATAAAGAAATTCGGAATAATAAACCGCTATAATTTGGCCGAGGAGTTCCCCATACTCACTCTCCGCCGCACCTATTGGAAGTCCGCGATAGACGAGCTGCTGTGGATATGGCTGCTCAAGAGCAACAACGTCCATGATCTCCGCACCCGTGTGTGGGACGCGTGGGCGGACGAAAACGGCTCCATCGGCAAGGCCTACGGCTATCAGCTCGGCGTGAAGCACCACTATCCGCAGGGCGACATGGATCAGGTGGACAAGGTTCTGTGGGATCTGAAAAACGACCCCGCCTCCCGCCGCATCATGACGAATATATATAACTTCGCCGACCTCTCCGAAATGGCACTCTACCCCTGCGCCTATTCCATGACCTTCAATGTCACCGGCGACAGGCTCAACGCCATACTCAACCAGCGCTCGCAGGACATGCTCACCGCAAACAACTGGAACGTCGTGCAGTACGCGGCACTGACGATGATGTTCGCGCAGGTCTCGGGGCTCAAGCCGGGTGAATTCATCCACGTCATTGCCGACGCGCATATATATGACAGGCACGTCCCCGCAGTCGAGGAGATAATAAAGAACGAGCCGAAGCCCGCTCCGAAATTCATCATCGACCCCACCGTCGACGATTTCTATAAATTTACGCGCGACAGCTTCAGCATGGAGGGCTATGAGTATTCCGACTTCAAGGGGACTATCCCCGTCGCGGTGTAAGGC
>CAKTKV010000194.1 GCA_934572355.1 uncultured Oscillospiraceae bacterium | reverse complement strand
CGGCAGGTGTTGACAAATCCGGCTGCCTGCGCTAAAATCATTCCATTGCTGTGACAGGCAGGAGTACGCGGTGTGCGGATCTCAGAGAGGGAGCGGTCGGTGAAAGCTCCTGTGAAGCGCTGCGGAAGGTCGGCCTTGAGCGTCCCGGGTGAAGGGCAACTGTGTAGTCCGGGCGTGGCTTTCGCGTTAAGAAAGGCATGAGTGCCGCAGTATGCGGAATTCAGGTGGTACCGCGGTAAATTATCGCCCTGAAGCTATATGCTTTAGGGCGTTTTTCTATGTGAGAGGAGAGCAGAGAATGAAAGAACTTCCGAAAGTGTACGACCCTAAATCGGTTGAGAAAAAGGTCTATGAGATGTGGATGGACGGGCACTATTTTGAGGGCAAGATAGACCCCGATAAGAAGCCGTTTTCCATCGTCATGCCGCCCCCCAATGTCACCGGCCAACTCCACATGGGGCATGCCCTTGACGCGACGCTTCAGGATATCCTGACCCGTTATAAGAGAATGCAGGGCTATGCCGCGCTGTGGCTGCCCGGCGTTGACCATGCCGGCATCGCGACCCAGATAAAGGTCGAAGAGGTGCTGCGCAAGGAGGAGGGCAAGACCCGCTACGATCTCGGCCGCGACAAGTTCCTTGAGCGCGTCTGGGACTGGAAGCAGAAGTATGGCGACCGTATAGTTGAGCAGCAGAAGAGCATGGGCGTTTCCTGCGATTGGAGCCGCAGCCGCTTCACGATGGACGATGTCTGCGCCAAGGCTGTGCGCGAGACCTTCTGCGACCTCTATGAGAAGGGGCTTATCTACAAGGGCAGCCGCATCATCAACTGGTGCCCGCACTGCCGCACCGCCCTGTCCGACGCTGAGGTCGAGTATAAGGACATCCCCGGCTCCTTCTGGTACATCCGCTATCCGATCGAGAACTCCGACGAGGAGTTCATCATCGCGACGACCCGTCCCGAGACCATGCTGGGCGACACCGGCGTCGCAGTCAACCCCGCGGATGAGAAGTATCAGCACCTTGTCGGTAAAAACGCTATCCTCCCGCTTGTCGGGCGCAAGCTGCCCATCGTCGCGGACGACTATGTCGAGCTCGGTTTCGGCACCGGCGCCGTTAAGATGACGCCCTGCCATGACCCGAACGACTATGAGGTCGGCCTGCGCCATAACCTTGAGCAGATACAGTGCATCGACGAGGACGCGAAGATCATAAACGGCGGCAAGTACAACGGCATGGATCGCTACGAGGCGAGAAAGGCCATCGTTGCCGACCTTGAAGAGCAGGGCTACCTTGTCAAGGTCGAGCCGTACAGCCACAATGTCGGCTGCTGCTACCGCTGCGGCACTGTCGTTGAGCCGCTCACGAGTCCCCAGTGGTTCGTCAAGATGGCTCCGCTTGCCAAGGAAGCGATAAATGTTGTCAAGGACGGGCGCATCAAGTTCGTGCCTGAACGCTTCACAAAGACCTACCTCAACTGGATGGAGAATGTCCATGACTGGTGCATCTCCCGTCAGCTCTGGTGGGGTCATCAGATACCCGCGTGGTACTGCGCCGACTGCGGCCACATCACCGTCTCCCGCGAGGACGCTACCGAGTGCGAGTGCTGCCACAGCAAGAACATTACCCGCGATGAGGACGTGCTCGATACCTGGTTCAGCTCCGCGCTCTGGCCGTTCTCCACGATGGGCTGGCCGGAAAAGACCGATGACCTCAACTACTGGTACCCCACGAGCGTCATGGTCACGGGCTATGATATCATCTTCTTCTGGGTCGCGAGAATGATCTTCTCCGGCATGGAGCAGATGAAGGAGGAGCCGTTCAAGACCGTCTTTATCCACGGCCTTGTGCGCGACAGTCAGGGACGCAAGATGTCCAAGTCCCTCGGCAACGGCATCGATCCGCTTGAAATGGTCGAGACCTACGGCGCAGACGCGCTGCGCTTCAACCTCATTACCGGCAACTCACCCGGAAACGACATGCGCTTCTATGTCGAGAAGTGCGAAGCCATGCGCAACTTCTGCAACAAGCTCTGGAACGCTTCGCGCTTTGTGATGATGAACCTCACCATCGACCGCAACGAGCTTCCCGAAAAGCTTGAGATAGAAGACAAGTGGATCCTCTCAAAGCTCAACAGCGTTATCCGTGAGGTCTGCGACAATATGGATAACTACGAGCTGGGTGTTGCTGCCGGCAAGATATACGACTTCATCTGGGACAGCTACTGCGACTGGTATATTGAGCTTACCAAGCCCCGTCTCAACGGCGAGGACGAGGAGTCCAAGATCTCCGCGCAGAAGGTGCTGCTCTATGTGCTGACCGAGATACTCAAGCTTGTCCACCCGTTCATGCCGTTTATCTCTGAGGAGATCTGGCAGGCACTGCCGCACGGGGGCGAGGCGCTGATGGTCGAGCGCTATCCCGAGTACAGCGAGAAGCTGAGCTTCCCCGAGGATGAGCATAACTTTG
>CAKTKV010000193.1 GCA_934572355.1 uncultured Oscillospiraceae bacterium | reverse complement strand
TGCTCAAGCGCTTCTGGCCGCTGTGGACGGCGTACTTCGCGGCGATGATATTCGTATTCCCGGTGAACCTGCTCAGTAAGCTGCGCTTTAACCTCCGCGGCAGCCTGCTCGAAATATACGGCGTGAACCGCTACGTTCTCGAAACATGCAGGTTTGAGTTCCCGGTCACTTTCGTTTTCTCCGTACTTATCGCGATGGCGGTGTTCAGCTATCTGTACGATACGCGCAGATGCGGACTTGCAAACTCCCTGCCGCTGCGCCGGGAGACGATGTACTGCACGGCATTTATCACGGGGCTTGCGCCGATGCTTATCACCGATCTGCTCGTCTGGGCTGCGGCGTGGATCATCCTTGCAGGAACGCCGAACGTCATCGCGAGGTATATGCTGCTGCGGCTGGCGGCGTCGCTCATGTGCAGCACGGCCTTCTTCGGGCTTGCAGCTTTCTGCGCCGCGCTGACGGGGAACCTTTTGGTGCTCCCGGTGCTCTACGGCGTTATTAACATCGCGGCAGTGCTGCTTGAGCACGCAGTGGAGGCGCTGCTGTCCGTGCTGGTCTACGGCTACGCCTACGACGGCTCGGCGCTCGACTTCCTCTCACCGGTCAAGATGCTTTTCATCAACGGTGACGTCATATCCACGCTGATACCCGGTGTGGAGGACGGCGCCTATACATACTCCGTCACATGGTCCGGATACCTTATCGGCTTCTGCATAGCGGGGATAGTGCTTGCCGTGCTTGGGCTGCTTATAGTCCAACGGCGGCGCATGGAGCTTGCCGGGGACGTTGTGGCCGTGAGCTGGCTCAGACCCGCGTTCAAATACTGCATGGCCATAGGCGGGGCGCTGACCTTTGCGTGTGCCGTGTACTACTGGTTCTTTGACAATGTGCTCTACGGCGTACCGGCGGCGGTGCTCGTGATCGCGATGCTGCCGGTCGGGGCGTTCATCGGCTGGTTCGGCTCGGAGATGCTGATGCAGAAAACGCTGAGGGTGTTCTCCAGGGGCTGGAAGCAGTACGCCGCAGTGTGCTGCGCGCTCATGGCGCTTGCACTGTGCGCGGAACTTGACGTCACGGGCTACGAAAAGTACGTCCCGCCGCTTGACGAGATAGACTACATAAACTTCTCCGAGGGCAGCACCGGGCACGAAAACCAGCCTGAGACGCTGGAGCTTTACCGCGAGTTTCACCAGAAGCTCATAGACTCGAAGAGCCTGCCGGACCGGACAGACGGCGACTACTACATCGAGCCGCTCAATTACTACCTCAAGGACGGCAGGCACGTCTGCCGCCTGTACCGGCTGCCATACAGCGACGGTATAGAGAGCGACCCGGATTCCGCGATAGGCGCGCTCGACAGGCTGCTAAACTGCCCGGAGCTTATCGCGCAGCGCGTCGGCTCAAGCATCCCGGTCACGGAGGAGAGCATAAGCACAGCCTATCTGACTGCCGAGGACATCGCTCCCGACGGCACCTACCTCAACGACACCGTCCGCCTGACCCCGGCGCAGGCATACGAGCTATACACCGAGTGCATCGTGCCCGACGCGGAGGAGGGGACGATCGGCCTGCGCTTTGCGTCGAACACCGAGGAGACGCGCCTGCGCACGACAAACGTGTGGATATACATGGAGATGTCGAAGTTTGTCGGCCGCAGCGCGAATGGCTACAACGACTACGTCTATGACTACATAAGCCTTAATCTGCTCACGGACTCTGCGCGCACATACAAGTGGATAACCGAGAACACCAGCATCGAGCCGACAGACGGGTACCTCAGCATAAACTACGGAAAATACTGATACCGGAGCGGGTTCATACATTGTATTCATCTTGTTTAAAATTTCTTGGGACTTTGTTCATTACAACGTCATAAATGCCCTGTATAGTAAGGCACGTAAACAAGAGAAGTACACAGCATGTACCTTTCCAAAAGAAGATAAGAAGGTCCCGATTATGTATTATCCGTATGATGATGAACATCCGGAGCAGGCAGCCCCGGAAAGCGCAAATTCTACCCCACAGGCCGATACGACCGACAGAGTCAACGGCGAATATCATTACAAAAACGGATATACCCAGAAGATTTATTCCGATGCGCACTATGTCCGCGAGGATGAAAGCACCGTTCCTCCGAAATACTACACTCCCCCAGAAAAGCCCGTCAAGGAAGCCAAGGAGCCGAAGGCTCAAAGCTCCGGCAGCGGCTGGGTAAAGATAGTATGCGTCGCGCTCATATGCGCACTGCTCGGCGGCTTCGCCGGCGGCGCGATAATGAGCGGCAAGTACTCCGGCAGAATGGATCAGCTTGAAAGCCAGATCGCCGAGCTGAGCAGCGAGGAAAAGCAGCTGGTCGTGAATACCGGCAGCACCCCCGCCGCGAGCAGCACAGCAAGCGGCACTATGTCCGCATCGAGCATATATGACCTCGCGTGCCAGCAGGTCGTCGGCATCTCGAGCGAGATCACCT
>CAKTKV010000192.1 GCA_934572355.1 uncultured Oscillospiraceae bacterium | reverse complement strand
GAGGGTTAGCTCAGCTGGTTAGAGCGTCCGCCTCACACGCGGAAGGTCGACGGTTCGAGTCCGCCACTCTCCACCACAACGTCAGAAGGAGCAAACACCGTTCCGTTTCCGCCTTGCGGCGAAAACTGCACTATGTTAGCTCCTTTTTCCTTATAAACTGCGACCCACTTCGTTGGGCTCGCAGTTTAGTTTTTGTGTTCTGCTACTCCTCCTCTCCGAATCGAACCCGCTTCGCTGGGCTTCAAGTTGGTTTTGTTTTTGATCTGTCCTCAAAATTGCTTGCTCATACATTAAGCAACCAGCCGCGCCTCGGCTTTCGCTGAGACGCGGCTGGTTGTTTATTCCTCCGCCGGTTCCGGTTCGGCAGGTCTTTTCTTTGCCACAAGGCCGATAAGCTGGCCTGACAGGATGACCGTCAGGAGCGAATAGGCAATTCTCCTGAGCGGGATATAGCTCAGCGACAGGGTCAGCACGATAAGATCCTCCACGAGGTACACCCACTGGATACCGATACCCGTGAGCTTTTCGACCGACATCGCAAGCGCGTCGTCTCCGCCGGAGGCTCCGCCCATGCGCACACCGAGCCCGACGCCGACGCCGATGAACAGCGCGCCGACGAGCGCCGCGAGCAGCGGCATGTCCGCGATGCCCGGCCAGAGCGGCGAGAACTTCTCAAACACCCAGTAGAACGCCGAGAAGCTGCCGCCGGCGACCACCGACATAATGACAAAGCTCTTTCCAAGAACTGCCGCGCCGAGGATATAGCACGCGGTGTTGAGCACCAGCGACGACAGCGCCGGGGAAATGCCGAACCAATGATGCAGCAGCAGAGTCAGGCCGAGTATGCCGCCCTCCGTGACGCCGGAGATGGAGTGGATATTATACAGCCCGAAAGCTTGTATCGCGCTGCCGAGAGCGGCGATCGCGCAGGCCTTCGCACTAACGCGGGATTTCAATTTAACAAAACCTTTCCTGTGATTTAGGCTTCCGCCTTCATGGACAGATACGCGTTTATGAAGCCGTCAAGATCGCCGTTCATGACGTTGTCGATATTGCCGTTTTCATAGTTCGTGCGGTGATCCTTGACGAGCTGATAGGGCATGAACACGTAAGAGCGGATCTGGCTGCCCCATTCGATCTTCATCTGCACACCCTTGATATCGCTGATCTTTTCGAGGTGCTCGCGCTCTTTTATTTCGGCGAGCCTTGCGCGCAGCATGTTGCGGCAGTTTTCGAGGTTCTGGAAATGGCTGCGCTCCACCTGGCTGGACACGACTATGCCCGTCGGGATATGGGTAAGGCGCACCGCCGAGGAGGTCTTGTTGACCTTCTGGCCGCCCGCACCGGAGGAGCGGAACACGTCCATCTTGATATCCTCGTCGCGCAGCTCGATCTCATTATCGTCGTCGCTTATCTCAGGCATGACCTCGACCGCGGCAAAGGAAGTGTGGCGGCGACCGGCAGCGTCAAACGGGGAGACGCGCACGAGCCTGTGTATGCCGTGCTCGCTCTTGAGGAAGCCGTAGGCGTTCTCGCCCTCGATCATTATCGTCGCGCTCTTTATGCCGGCCTCGTCCCCGTCGAGATAGTCCATGACCCTGACCTTGTAGCCGTGGCGGTCTGCCCACATGTTGTACATGCGGTAGAGCATCGAGGCCCAATCCTGCGCCTCGGTGCCGCCGGCGCCGGCATGGAAGGTGAGAATGGCGTTGTTCGCGTCATACTCGCCGGTCAGCAAAGTGCCGAGCCTAGTCTCCTCGACCTTCTCGGTGAACTGCTTATACTCGCTCTCCAGCTCTTCAAGCATCGAGTCGTCATTCTCTTCGATGGCCATCTCGCATATGGTATACATATCGTCCCACGCGGCGCAGAGCTTCTGAAAATTCTCGACCTTGTTCTTGAGCGTCTTGAGCCGCTTCTGGACCTTCTGGGATTTCTCCACATCGTTCCAGAAGCCCTCGCGCTCCGAAGCCGCCTCAAGCTCCTCGATCTCCTTCTGCGCGCTCTCAAGCTTCAGCGCTCCGCGCAGATCCTCAAGACCGGGCTTTGCGTTATTGAGCTTTACCTTATATTCTTCAAATTCAAGCATTGTTCCAACCACTTTCAATTAAAATACTTCATAGATTCCTATTATACACAAAAACAGGGGGCTTGTAAATCGCTTTTTTATACGCAATTTGAGCGCTGTTACCGCGGCTTTACTCTTCCAATTTCGCGCTATAGGTGTTATAATCAACGTGAATGATTATGCCCCCGTAAAAGGGCGCAGACTAAAATGAATAAAGACGATTACGGAGGAAAAAGAGAAATGATCTCACACGGCAAGGAAATCAAGGTCTTCGCGGGCAATTCCAATCCCGAACTGGCCGAGCATATCTGCTCTGAACTGTACAGGACACTCGGCAAGGCGGACGTTGCACAGTTTGCCGACGGCGAATGCTCCGTTTCCGTGTTTGAGCCGGTGCGCGGCAAGGACGTTTTCATCGTTCAGTCCACCTGCAACCACGTCAACGACAACCTCATGGAACTGCTCA
>CAKTKV010000191.1 GCA_934572355.1 uncultured Oscillospiraceae bacterium | reverse complement strand
CTATATCTCCGGCACTGGCAATGTCTGGCTCGGCGAGGTCGTCGCGCTCGATGTGGATGGAAACGTAGTCGGCTCTGTCTCCTCCGCACCGGAGCTGTGCGATGAGCAGTCGCTGTGCCCAGACAGGCAGACCTATATGAACTCCACGTACTTTGACGAGATATACCACGCGCGCACCGCTTGGGAGAACCTCAACGGCGTTTATCCCTATGAGATAACGCATCCCCCGCTCGGCAAGATCATCATCTCGATCGGCATCGCGCTCTTCGGCATGACGCCTTTCGGCTGGCGCTTCTCGGGTACCCTCTTCGGTGTGCTGATGCTGCCGGTGATCTACATCTTTGCCAAAAGGCTATTCGGCGGCAAGGCCGTACCGGCCGCGTGCACGCTCGTGCTTGCAAGTGATTTCATGCACTTCGTGCAGACGCGCATCGCCACCATCGACACCTACGCCGTGTTCTTCATCCTGCTGATGTACCTGTTTATGTACGGCTTCATCACGACCGGCAGCCGCCGCGAGCTTGCGCTCTCGGGCATCTTCTTCGGCATAGGCGCGGCGAGCAAGTGGACGTGCATCTACGCCGGAGCCGGGCTTGCGGTGATATGGCTCATCTATGTCATCCGTGAGGCAAAGGCACAGCGGCTCGACATGAAGGGCTTCTGGAAGCTCTGCGGCTTCTGCGTGATCTTCTTTGTGCTCATCCCCTGCCTTATCTATTACTTCGCCTATATACCCTACGGGACTGCCCGCGGTATCTCCCCGTTCAGCGCAGAGTATCTGCGCATGGTGCTCGATAACCAGAGCTATATGTTCGACTACCACTCCGGTATCGTCGCTGAGCATCCGTACTCCTCGCGCTGGTATCAGTGGGTGCTGGATATCCGCCCGATACTCTATTATCTTGAGTACTTCGGCGACGGTACGCATTCGAGCTTTGGAGCGTTTCTCAATCCCGCGCTCTGCTGGGGTGGTCTGCTGAGCCTGTTCGTGCTGATATATACGGCGATCTTCCGGCGCGACCGTGCAGCGGGCTTTATCCTCCTCGGCTATCTTGCGCAGCTCATCCCGTGGCTGTTCGTCACGCGCATCACGTTCGAGTACCACTACTTCCCCTGCTCCGTTTTTCTCGTGCTCTCCCTCGGGTACTGCTTCAACCTCATGCGGCATAACCTCAAGCACTGGCAGTGGTATGTCTCGGGCTTTGTGGCACTGAGCGTCGCGCTGTTTGTGATGTTCTACCCGGCGCTTTCGGGAAAGCCCGTCGCTGCTACAGGGCTGCTGTCGTGGCTACCAACCTGGCCGTTCTGAGTAGCGACACCGGTTTATAGAACAATTTATTAGAACTAAAAGCTTTGGCAATCGATTTGCCAAAGCTTTTTATGTACTTTTACAGCTTGATATTATCTCCGCGTACAGCTATAATATGTGGGATTATGTCAGGTTTTGGAGGTCTGTCATGGCTCTCGCCCTACTTATTAAAATCGGTTCTCTGTTCACTATAGCTCTCGGTGCGTATGCACTCGTCAAATTCCGTGTTCTCCGCAGCGAGGACAGCCGCACTGTCTCTTTGATAATGATGTACATGATCAGCCCATGTACCATTATCTCCGCGTTCCAGATCGACAGTTCCCCCGAGGTTCGTTCCGGGCTGCTTTTGGCCTTTGCCGCCGCCATCATTTCTCATGTCGGCGCGATCGTTATCAACAACCTCTTTGTCAGAAAGCCCCTGCACCTCACACCTGTTGAGCAGGCTTCGTTTGAATACCCCAACGCCGGCAACCTCATTATACCTATCGTCGTCTCTCTTCTCGGGCAGGAATGGGTAATCTATACCTGCGCGTATATATGCGTCACTGTCGTTCTGCAATGGACGCACCTAAAGCATCTCATCTCCGGTGAAGCGCATATCAATATAAAAAAGATCCTGACGAACGTCAATATAATCGCGATCCTTGTCGGATTTGTGATCCTTGCCTTCGGCATAAAGCTGCCGAAGCTCCTTCAGGATGCGATCGACAGCACCGCCGTTATGATCGGCCCGGCGTCAATGATGATGATCGGCTTGATGGTCGCGGGCATGGAAGCAAAACAGATATTTGCAAATAAGCGAGTATGGCTCATTTCGTTTCTCCGGCTTATCTTTGCCCCGCTACTGTTCATCGCCTTTCTGCGTCTGACCAGTTTCGGCGCGGGTATACCGAATGCGGACACGATACTGCTCATCACCCTGCTCGCCAGCGCCTCGGCCGCCGCTGCCACAGTCACTCAGATGGAGCTGGTATACGGCGATGATGCCGAATACGCCTGTTCGATAAACATCGTCACAACGCTGCTGTGCATCATCACAATGCCGCTCATCGTCCTTGTGTATCAGCTGTGAGCGCACCATTGGTGCCAAAGCGTGCAGGACAAGAAATTATGTCATAAACTGAAATTTTCTGCTTGACAAACAGGCCTCCATCTGGTAATATACTCCTTGCTCATGGGGGTATAGCTCAGCTGGGAGCCCGGTTGAAGCGGTAAACAACCCCCGCACTAATTGAATAAGAAATTACTC
>CAKTKV010000190.1 GCA_934572355.1 uncultured Oscillospiraceae bacterium | reverse complement strand
TACCAGCCGTCGACACGGTCGGCAATGCCGGAGAGGATGAGACTGTCCTCCCCGTCGCCGAGCTCGACCGGCGGCATCTCCTGCGCATTGGAAAAGTCAAGCTCGAAGTCCAGCGGCACAAAGTCCGACCTCCGCAGCTCCGCCGCCATATCCTCGACGACGCGCCACACATCCCCGCACAGGCGCTTGAAAAGATAGATGAAGCGGCGGCTTTTCTCATTAAAGTCGTTGAGCTCCTCGGAAACATACTGTGCGACAGCGCGGTCGCACAGCTCACGCAGGGTCTTGTCGTCCACCGCGGCAAAGCCGCCGCGACGCTTGACCTCGCGCGCGGTCTTTTCAAGGACATAGTGCATGAAGGTGCCGACCTCCGGCGGACGGAAGTCCGCAGGCTTATAAGGCTTTGCGCGCAGCCCGTACTGGCAGAAGTACGCGAAGCGGCAGGAGGCAAATTTATCTATGCGCGAGGCGCTCAGGCGCAGGCGCTTGCCGTAGAGCTTCTCGACCGCTGCCGACGAGAGCCGCCCGCGGCTCATGTTCGCCGCCGCTTCGAGAGAAGAATAGCGCACAGGGTCTTGTTCGGCGAAGTATTCCGCGGCGGCGCGGGTGCGTCCGTCACCGCCGTGCATGGACTGCGCGGCAAGGCCGAGCGCCGGAGCGGGCGCGGACATGCGCGCGTCGCTCAGCGAGGCGTTCGTGACGCTCAGGCCGAAGAGCGCCTTCGCACGGTTGAAGACAAAAGCGGGGCGCAGCTCCGCGCCCTGATCGTCGACGACCGGGCAGAGCATGGTAAGGCTCTCCGCGGGCATGGTGAGGCAGGTATAGATAAGCGAGAACTCGCGCCACAGCTCGCTCTCGCCGCCCGCGCCAAGCTCCAATTGCATCTCCAGCAGCCGCTCCCGCTCCTCGGGAGAGAACACGCCGGCTTCGTCGTCCGTGCGCGGCAGACGCTGATCGGACGCGCCGAGGACGATAAGGTGCTTTATGCTGCGGCGGCGGTTGCGGTCGAAGTCACCGGCGGAGACGCGGTCAAGAGACACGGGAATGGTGCCGATGTCATATTTTGAAAGCATGAGGGTAAACAGGCGCGAGAACTCTCCGCTGTCCATGGCGGTATCGCCGAGGACGGCGGCACACTGTTCGAGCGCGGAGACGACGATATCCCAGAGCTGACGGTACTCGGCGGCGGTCTTTTCATCGCCGAGCTGCGCAAGCTCCCCGGCGCGGCGCGAGAGCTGCTCGGGAAGGCTCAGCGCTTCAAAGAGCCCAGCGAGCGCCTGCGCCTGCTGCGAGGCGGTATGCGCCTTAGCGGACTCTTCCTCAAAGGCGAGGAGGGGCGCAGCGAGAGTGCGGCGCAGAGCGTTCACACGGCAGAGCGCTTCTTCCGTCTCATCGGTATATTCGCAGCCGTAGCCGTCCGGGTGCTGGCGCCAGTCGGCGCTCCTGTGCCACGCGCCGCCCTGGAGCTGCCATTTGAAGATATAGTTTTCAAGCGTGTCGCACTCGTCGGGGCTTAGTCCGGCAAGGCCGGTGCGCATATAGCTGATGACATCGTCGATCGCCCAGCCGCCGCGCACGATCTCATAGGCGAGGGCAATGAGCGCGGGCAGGGGCTTTGACATGAGGTCGGCGCGGCGGGCGGTGAAGAGCGGGACGCCGTAATGCCGGAAGGTGCTCTCAAGGCTGCTGCGGTAATCGTCAAAGCCGCGGGCGACGACGGCAATGTCCCGCCAGCGGCAGCCGCCGTCGCGGACAAATTCAAGGCAGAGCGCCGCTGCCTGCTCGCACTCGGCGGCCATGCTCTCCGTCCTGTAAAGGCGTATGGCGTCGCGCGTTGGGGTATATTTATCGCTTGAATAGCTGAACATATTATCGGCAAAGACCGTGAGCTCCGGGGTCTTTGCGCTCTGCGCGGCGAGGGTGACGATCTCCGTCTCCGCGCCGAGCTCGCGTGCGTAGGAGAGCAGCTCTCTGCCCGCGCGGCGGGAGAGCTCGAATATCTCATTGTCGCCGTCGAGCGCGTCGACAGTTAAGCACACGGTCAGCTGCGCGCCGCGGCGGAGCATGGCGTGAAGGATCTCCCGCTCCTGCCGGGTGAAGTCTATAAAGCCGTCGACGTATATCTTTACGCTCGGGTCGATATCAGTGTTCTCGTCTATCTGCTGTGCGAGGATACTGAGCCTGTCGGCAGGGTCGGCGTGGCCGTTTGCGACGGCGGCGTCATAAGCTTCGAGGATAAGGGCAAGGTCAGAGAGCTTATCACCGAGGCTGTCAGGGCAAGAGGCTGCGGCAGCCATGAGTGCGTCATAGCCGATGCAGGCGCTCTTGAGCTCGTCCACGGCGGAGAGCAGCAGCGCCTGAAGCTCCGCACGGCGCTGGGCGGCGGAATAGATTCGCAGGCGCGAGCCGACGCTTTGCAGCGCGAGCGCCATGCACAGGAGCCTTCCGCCCTTATCGAGCCACGGTGCGGCTCCGCCGCCGCGCTTTGCGGCGGTCTCGCGCGCAAGGCCGGTGAAGCTCAGGACTTCCGCGTAGAGCGAGAGCGAGTCCCCGCAGACG
>CAKTKV010000189.1 GCA_934572355.1 uncultured Oscillospiraceae bacterium | reverse complement strand
GCGATGAGCGGGATGTCCTTATGCGGGTTATCTATGACGGCGAGCATGGAGATCAGCGTGGAGACCTCGACGCTCTCGAAGAAGCCGCCGCCGTGAACGGCGGACACGGGGATGCCGTATTCGCTGAGGACGCGCCGGTACGTGCCGCCGACGTTGGACGCGCGCAGGAGAATGGCGATGTCCCCGTATTCGAGCGGGCGTTCTCCGCCGCCGGAAGTAACGGTCATCCCGGCAGCGATGAGCGCGTTTATCTTCCGGGCGACAAACTCTGCCTCAAGCGCGGCTTTGTCCGGGGCGTTTTCATCCTTGCTCTTGGGAAGGGCGAGCAGGATAAGCTCCGGCTTTTGGACAGAGGAGGGGTAGTTTGCCCCATAACGCAGCGCCGCCGCGTCGTCATAGTCTATTTCGCCCAAGTCGCGGGACATGCACAGGGAAAACACGCTGTTTGCCGCAGCGAGAATTTCCCGCCGGGAGCGGAAGTTTTCACGCAGCAGGATGCGGCTCGGCTCGCCCGGCTGCGCCGTATCATAGTCAGAATAGCTCAGGTATTTCTCGGTGAAGATGGTGGGATCGGCAAGGCGGAAGCGGTAAACGGATTGCTTGACGTCCCCGACCATGAAGAGGTTCTTCCCAGCCTTCGATACGGCAGAGAAGATCGCTTCCTGCACACGGCTGACGTCCTGATACTCGTCGACCATGATCTCGGTAAAGCGGCGGGAAATGCGCACTGCCGCCTCCGTCGGGCTGCCGTCGGGATTCGTGAGCACCTGCGCGGCGAGGTGCTCAAGGTCGGAATAATCGACTACGCCCCGGCTGCGCTTATCCTTTGCGTACTCGCGGTCAAAGTCGAGCGTGACGTCGAGCAGCGCCTCCATCGCCGGGGCGGTGAGCGCCATCTCGCGCAGGAGAGAGGCGGAATCGGAATGGAACGTGTCCTTCATGCCGCCCATCACCTTTTTACAGGCGGCGTGCCGCGCCTTGAGCATATCGGAAAGCGCGGGGGCGGGCGAGTTCCTAAGGCTCTTGAGCCGCGGAAAATCTATGGGCAGGCATGCGCGCGCCTTGTCCCAGCCGATGTCAAGACAGCGGGAAAATTCGCGTATGCCCTCGGCGGCTGTCGCAAAGCTCTCACCGTAACAGGCAGTGATCTTTTCTTCTGCCGCCATGGCTTCAATGAGCCTGTCCATCTCACGGCACCAGTAATCGGCAGTGCGCTTCACCTGTGAAAGCAGCTCCTGCCCCCACGGCGTATCGGCAACGTCCTGAGCCGGGGTCTTGAGCTGCTCGACCTGGCGGCGCGCCCAATCCTCCGGGCGGGCGTGGCTCTGCATGCTGCCATGCAGCTTGAGGATAAGGTCGGAAAGGCGGCTGTCGTCCCGCCCGGCGCCGACGGTGTCGGCCAGCAGGCGGAAGCCGGGGTAAGAATCCATCGCGTCATAGCGTGCATCGAGCGTGCGCTTGAGCGCGGCATCGCGCATAGTCTCGGCGCGCTCATCGTCGATGATCTTGAAATCGGGCGTCAGGCCGAGGACGTGGCAGTTCTCGCGCAGGACGTCCGCGCAGAAACCGTGGATCGTGCCTATCTGCGCGCGGCGGCACAGCGCGCTCTGGCGGCGCAGACGGCGGCTGCCGGGGTCGGCGGCAAGGCGCGCGGCAAGCTCCTCCATGATCCGGCCGCGAAGCTCCGCGGCGGCGGCGCGGGTGTATGTGATGATAAGGAAGCTGTCGATATCGACAGGGTGCGTCTCATCGCATATATAGCCCATGAGACGCTCTGTGAGCACGCGGGTCTTGCCGCTGCCCGCGCCCGCGGACACGAGCACAGCTCCGCCGCGCGTGTCTATCGCGGCCTGCTGCGAGGCCGTAGGTCTGAAATCAGCCATTGCTGTCCCCCTCCTCCATAAGCGCCCAGACCTTCTCAGCGGAGAGCTTCGGGGTATAGCGGCAGCTCTCGCCGTTTTCACCGTCGGAGAAATGGCAGGCGTCAAAATAATCGCAGTTCAGGCAGGCGTTCTCCTGCTGGCCGCGGTAGAACGGGTCGGCGGCGATGCTGCCCTGACGCAGCTGCTTTGCCATGCCCGCAAGGGTCTTTTTTATATGCCGGTCGAGGAGCCCCAGACGCTCGGCGCTGGCGAAGGGCTCCTCAGGTGCTTTTTTGTTCATGGGAATGTAGCGCTTATCGTCGCCATGCTCCCAAGCTTCGATGACTGCGGCGTCTTTGCGCACAAGGCCGCTGCGCCGCTGTTCACTCACGCGCTCTTTGTCGACGGCGGACTCATCGGCGTCTGACTGCATGTTGAGGATGCGGCTGCGCGCGGGGACATATATGACGCCTGCGGGAAGCACCTCGCAGTCATAGCGCCCGCCGCCGTTTGCTTCGAGCGCGAAGAGGTACAGGAGCATCTGAAGCCCCATGCCGTACCAGACATCGGACATGGAGAACTTCTTGTAGCCGGTCTTATAATCTACGACGCGGAGATAGAGCTTTCCGTCATGGTACCAGCCGTCGACACGGTCGGCAATGCCGGAGAGGATGAGACTGTCCTCCCCGTCGCCGAGCTCGACCGGCGGCAT
>CAKTKV010000188.1 GCA_934572355.1 uncultured Oscillospiraceae bacterium | reverse complement strand
GTGAGGGCGTCATTCAGCAGGAACCCTGTGCCTACGCAGCCGCTCTGTGCCGCGCAGGAGGAACCGGAGCGGGGGATGCGCACCATGCTGACCGGCCTTGCCAATTGCCTGCCGGATAGCTGCTTCGGCGAAAAGTACGCGGAGTGATACAGCTCATCACAACAAGCAAGCTTAACCCTGCTCGGCAAGGTAAATATTCATCTTGCTCTGTATCTCCCGCGCTGCGTCCTCGGCGCTTCCCTTGCCCTCAAGGTATGGGGTGACCGCCCGTGTGATTATATCAATAACGGCCTCGTCCGTGCACACGGCTTTATCCGTGCCGTACACTATGCCGCGCAGGATCTCGGCATCCTCCTCGGAGAAATACGGATAAGGCAAATTTTCCCCGCTCGTGTCGCGGTCAAGCTCTGTCTGTATCGCCTGCTCAAAGGTCCCTTTCAGAACGGGGATGCCCTTGCGGATATTGGGCTCTTCTTCGCCTTCGATGAATGTCCTCAAAAAGCGCCACGCCCCGTCGCGGCCGCTGCCGGAAGCGAGTATACCCACGCTTGTGGACTCGCCGCCGGTGCTTATATCGAGCTCTTCTGAAAGATATCCCGAAGAGCCTGAAACTCCGGGCTTTCCGAGCTTGAGGAAGTAGCTTCCGGTTCCTGCCGCGTCAGGGAAGCCAACGACCGAATAGTCCCCGCGCATGGTCATGTGGGTCCTGAGCCCGATGTCCCAGACCAAGTCATAGCTTATGCAGCACAGGGCGCTGCCGCGGGCGTATTCCACGGCGCTCCCAGTCATTTGCTTCAGCAGTGAGAGCCATGAGACGAAAGCAGGGGAGTCGAAACTGCAGGTGCCGTTAGCCATGTCGATGAACTCCGCCGTCGCCGCCCATGAGAACAGCAGCTTCATGTTCTCCGGGAGCGACGGTATTTTGAGCTCCGGGTTCTCCCGTATAAGCTGCTCGACGCCGCTCGCCGTCCATGTATCGCCACCGGCAAATTCCGGGTGCGTATACATGGTGAGGATGGTGTACTTGTCGACATACTCATATAACCCGCCGTTATTCATCATGCTGCTCAGCAGCGTGGGGATGAAATCATCGCGGCTCAGGGTGTCGTCTGCGTCAATGTACGGGAGCAGGTCGACAAGCAGCTGCCTGTCGACAGCTCCGTCGGGCAGCAGGCTCGTGTCTATCAGGTCGATGTCGCTCCCCGTCGCGATAGACATCAGCATTCTATTGCGCTCGTTCTCATCATTGTAAATATATGGTCTTACCTCGACGCGGTACTCGGGATCACTGTTATTGAACCTGAGTATCGCGTCCATCAGTTTATCCGAACAGATGTACGAATGTATGGCGGAATTGTCCTGCACCGAGCTGTCACCGAAGCAGGCCAGCACCAGAGTCTTCTTTACCGGCACCTGGGCCTTGGAGACCTTCGTTATCCTGTCCGTCATGTGGAAGATATCGCCGTTTGAGTTTTCCAAACCATCCCATCCGTAAAGGCGGCTGTAGCTCAGCGAGACGTCCATCCATGAAAACAGCTCCGTCTCTTCGCCAGAGAGCGATACCGAATACAGGGTGCTGTCTTTCGTCGTCAGAAAGCGCCCGAGGCAGCTGCCGTAAACAGGCTGATCCTTCATTTTGCTGACCGTGTCCGTATATTGGAGCGCGGCCTTATCCAAGTGAGCGACGCCGTCGTACGTGCCTACGTACATTTCGCCGTCTACGTATACATGGAGCCCACCGCCCAGTATCTCAAGCGGCGGTGTGTCAATGACTTCGGCCATGGGATCGAGCAGATACGTCGTCTCTCCGTCGCTGAGGAGCGCGCGGTCTTTGTCCAGCGCGATGAGCGCCATGTAATAGGGCTGGTGCTCGTCCCATGCAAGGTATGAGCATGTCTGCTCCCCGGTCTCTGCGTCTATGTACACAAGGTAGTAATTCAGCGCCCGCGAATGGTCGCCGGCGCTTATCTCCGCGTCCATATAGCTCTCTCTCAGCACGACCCAGAATGAGCCCTCAGCCGCGGAAAAGAACTCTACCGTGGGGCATATCGCAGGCTCGGTGCCGAGGTCGTACCGCTGCCATGCGTTATTGAGCGTATCATAGCTTGCGACTGCGATGCCGCCGTCGGTCGTGTATGCCGCGGTGTGGAACCAGTCCCCGACCGGGGCGCTGCATTTGAAGCTCTCGACCCATTCGGGCGTTTCTATCTCAGTACTCACGTAGCCCATGACGGTCTCCGTGGGCATCTGAGGTTCGGCAATGGTTATTGCGTCTGCCGCTGTATCCGCCGGGCTTTGCGCGGCGGGAGACGCGCCGTGCGCGCAGCCGCTCGACGCGAGCAGTACGGCGGCGATGAGCGTGGCGCAGATGAGTTTTATGTGTTTCTTCATAACTCCTCCATATAAGTCAAATGCTGCAAGTGCCGGCTGACCTTTCCATATATGCCAATATTTGAGACGAATGATAAATGGATAATGTTCCTAGAGGCTTACGCCCTTGACCGCTTGCCCGCCCGATATTTAACATTTTCTTTATGGCATTGCCCGCGGTTTTGTAACAAAAGCAAAAAACGAGTGTCAAAAATCTGCCA
>CAKTKV010000187.1 GCA_934572355.1 uncultured Oscillospiraceae bacterium | reverse complement strand
GCGCTGTCAAGGCGCTTGCCGTCGTTTATCGAGCGCTGCACCTGCATGAACACGTCCTTGGGAAGACGCTCTCTCATAACGGAATCGTTGAATACATTGCAGCCGAAAATCTCAGTGACTGTGCTCATGAACTTACCTCGTCTTTCTCCCCGGGGCGCAGCGCCGACGGGATCAAAAATAAAAATCGGCAAAGATGCCATGCAATACTGCACGACGCCTTTGCCGTTTCAATATGTGTGGATTATAGTGCGCTTTCGCTAATTTGTCAAGCCCCTTTTTGTGGACTTCAGCAAAAAAATTTTGATACAGCGGTCAGGCCTTACAGGCGCTGGCTCCCGGCGAGGGCGCGGTTCTTATACTCGGCCTCTCCGGTCACGTCTTTAAGGATCTTTATCTCCGGCGGCAGACGGCCGGAGTCAGCGCCGTAGGCAAAGAGGATGGCCTTATCAGAGCAGAAGGGATAGACATCCAGCTCCATGCGCCGCTTTTCATATGTAAAGCTGTATTTCTGCTTTATGACGCTGTGCAGGGAGACGTCCGCCTCCATGAGATAGGCCACGTACTCTTTCTCGGAGATCGGCTTCTCTGTGACCCAGCGCGTCCCGTCCGGGGCGATGCGCTTCTCGGTATAGAAGTACAGATAGCCGCTGCCGTTCTTCTGCTGGCGGATACGGCGCTCGGTGTCCTGCCTGACAGGGACGAGGTAGGTCTGCATCATCTCAGCGGGCGCAGCGCCGAGGAGCTTTTCGAGCGAGGCGCAGTCCGGCATCGCGACGAGATACTTCTTCTTGCCCAGCTCGGGTGCTGCCTGACCGATTATGCGGTATATCTGCGCGATGGCGCGGTCGATCTTGTCTTCAAAGTTCACGGAATTATCGATGACATAGACCGCGGGGTGGGTGCTCCACGCGCGCAGAGTGAGATCATCCTTCTCTCTAGCGACCTCGACCGTCTCATAGCGCGCGGCGTTGCCGTAATTATACGCAAACTCCGCGCCCTTGGCGCAGGTGACGAGGTGGAGAACGGCGTCATACCCGGAGAGCACCTCCTGCTCCGTCTTGCCGAAATGGGCGAGGGTCTTTGCAAACTGTGCGTCGGATATATATGCCTTATCGTCAAGCACGGCACGGTCATAGATGATGAGCACCTTGTCCTCCGGAACCATTTCCGCACCCTTGAGAGCGAGGCGCTCCTTATGCAGCTGATCCTCAATGACAAAATACTGGAAATCCTCCATGCTGACGCAATTGCCGAACGGGCGGATGCCGAAGCCGGAGATAAGCTCCGTCGCCGTCTCGGGTATGGTGATGACCTTCCAGCCGTCCTCCTGCCTGAACTCCTTGAGTATGCGGCTGATGAGCGTGGTTTTCCCAGCGGCGGGGCCGCCGGTGAGAACGATACGGGTGATGCTTTTTGGCATGTGCGCTCCTCCAATCCGGCGTCCGGACGCCGGTAAACGTTCTGGTTTTACACAAAAATTATAGCATTTTCGTATTTTCTGTCAAGGCTTTTTAAAGCACGTCACTAAATGCCGGCTGCATCACTCGAGATTTGCCGTAGATTTGGCTGCGAACCCCCGGATATTCCCGCGCACAGGGGCGAAATTGGGGCGAAAGTGGGGAATAAACACCGGAAAAAAGCACAAAAACGGGGCTTCGGACACGACAACCCTTGACTAAAATGCAATTTAGATGTATTATCTATTAGTGGTTTAGTATCCATTTCTATTGAAAATAGAACGGAGGAACTTGTATGAGCATGATTCCTGAAGTAAAATGCCGCCGCTGCGGTGCGACATTTTCTTCCATGCGCAGCCGCTGCCCCAACTGCGGCACCCGTAGGGTCGCACAGAGCGGGCGCGCACCAAGCACCACGCCGGGAACGGTCAAGGGTACCGCTTCCTATGAGCGTGCTGAAACGAACACAAAATGGCAGATGATATTCGGTTTGATCCTTGTCGTCGCGGTTATTCTGGCCGTCGTCGTTATGGTCAGCACCAGCCTTGACGGCAGCGATTCAAGCAACAAGTCCACGGCGATCACCCCCCCGGTTGTGACGGAGTACGTCCCCATCATTGAAGCCGCGCCTACGGCTGAGCCGACACCGACGCCGACTGTCGAGAGCATCAAGATATTCTTCTACACGGATGAGAAGAAGGATGATTTCACGATGCACGTCGGCGAGACGGTCGACCTGACCGCTCAGGTCCTGCCGCTCACGATACAGGGCGTTAAGGTCGAGTGGACCAGCGCAAACACCGATTGTCTCACGGTCACATCGAAGGACGACCTCAACTGCACGGTCGAGTGCATTGGAAGCATCGGCGGCGGCGTCAAGCTTACCGCAAGCTGCCTCGGTGTTGAAAAGACCATCACGGTCTATTGCCTTGAGTGATCGGAATAATGTGTTCGGAGAGTTCCGGAGGCCATATGGCCTCCGGAATTTTTCTCGGTTTTCACAGAAACGACCCGCCGAATTTGTACAATCTTTCAAAATTTTGTATTTTCTGCGATTAGCTCTTTGCAAACCGGCGTTTTTGATATACAATGGTACAAACACCGCAGAGTGATTGGAGCATAGCATTGTGCGGTATACGAT
>CAKTKV010000186.1 GCA_934572355.1 uncultured Oscillospiraceae bacterium | reverse complement strand
GAGATATTGACGCCGAGCTTCTTGAACATCTCCTCGTCGACGTGGGAGAGGATGACGGAGGAGTGCGCCTCACAGCCCTTGAGACTGTTGATCTGGTCGATCGCGTAGCCCGCCATCGGGTTCATGACCGAGCAGATAGTCAGCGCGATAAGCATCTCATCCGTGTGCAGACGCGGATTATGGTTGCCGAGGTGCTCGACCTTGAGGTGCTGGATAGGCTCAATGACGCCCGGGGCGATGAGCTGAAGCGGCTTGTCGATCCCGGCAAGCTTCTTGAGGGCATTGAGCAGACAGGCTGAGGACGCGCCGAGCAGGGAGCTTGTCTTGCCGGTGACGATAGTCCCGTCGTTAAGCTCCAGCGCGACGGCGGGCGCCCCGGTCTCCTCGGCGCGGTCAAGCGCAGCCTTGACGACCGGGCGGTCATCGACGGAGATACCGGCAGAGTTCATGATAAGCTCTATCTTGCGCAGCTCAGCAGGGTCACTCAGCCCCTGACGCACGGCGCAGGCGGCGGCATAGTAGCGGCGGATGATCTCCTGCTTTGATGCTTCGCAGCAGACCTCGTCGTCGGTGATGCAGTAGCCTGCCATGTTGACGCCCATGTCCGTCGGGCTCTTATACGGGCTCTCGCCGTAGATGCGCTTGAAAATCGCTTCGAGCACGGGGAATATCTCAACGTCGCGGTTATAGTTGACGGTGGTGACGCCGTAGGCTTCGAGGTGGAAGGGGTCTATCATGTTCACATCGTCAAGGTCGGCGGTCGCGGCTTCATATGCGAGGTTCACAGGGTGCTTGAGCGGGAGGTTCCAGACCGGGAAGGTCTCGAACTTCGCGTAGCCCGCGCTGATGCCGCGCTTGTGCTCATGGTAGAGCTGGCTCAGGCAGGTGGCCATCTTGCCGCTGCCGGGGCCGGGTGCCGTGACGACGACGAGCGAGCGCGTCGTCTCGATATATTCGTTCCTGCCGAAGCCCTCATCAGAGATTATGAGCGGGACATTCGAGGGATAGTCGGGGATGATATAGTGCAGATACACCGCGACGCCGAGCGCCTCAAGGCGCTTCTTGAACTGGTCAGCAATTGCCTGACCGCGGTAGTGCGTGATGACGACGCTCCCGATATAGAGCCCTATCCCGCGGAAAGCGTCGATAAGGCGGAGCGTGTCGTCCTCATAGGTGATGCCGAGGTCGCCCCGGCGCTTGCTGCGCTCGATATCGTCCGCGGATATGGCGATGACTATCTCCGCCTCGTCCTTCATCTCAAGCAGCATCTTCACCTTGCTGTCCGGTGCGAAGCCCGGCAGCACGCGGGACGCGTGGAAATCGTCAAAGAGCTTGCCGCCGAACTCCAGATACAGCTTGCCGCCGAATTTGGAGATGCGGTCGCGTATGTTCTGCGATTGCAGCTTTACGTATTTGTCGTTATCGAAGCCTATCCTGTTCATATGAAGATCCCTCTGTTCTCTCTCGGTGCAGCCCGGTAGTATTTTCGATGAAATATTTTAGCACACAAAATCGGGCAGGACAAGATTATACTTTTTTTATTCATAAACTTGTGCTAATATGTATGTTGAATTGGTATCTTATTTTTTCTTTCAGGAAAGGCATACATAAATGGGAATTTTCAACAAGCTGTTCGGTAGCTATTCCGACCGTGAGCTCAAGCGCATCTACCCGATAGCGGACAAAATAGAAGCACTCTCCGATGAGTACGCCGCAAAATCCGATGAGGAGCTGCGCGCGAAGACCGATGAATTCAAGCAGCGCCTTGCCGATGGCGAAACGCTGGACGATATCCTGCCCGAGGCCTACGCCACCGTGCGCGAGGCCGCGTGGCGCGTGCTCGGCATGCGCCCGTTCAGAGTACAGCTCATCGGCGGCATCGTCCTGCATCAGGGGCGCATCGCCGAAATGAAGACCGGCGAAGGCAAGACGCTTGTCGCCGTGCTCCCGGCCTACCTCAATGCGCTGACCGGCGAGGGCGTGCACATCGTCACCGTGAACGACTACCTTGCCAAGCGCGACAGCGAATGGATGGGCAAGGTCCACCGCTTCCTCGGTCTGAGCGTCGGCCTTATCGTCCACGGGCTGAATAACGACGAGCGCCGCGAGGCCTATAACTGCGATATCACCTACGGCACGAACAACGAAATGGGCTTTGACTATCTGCGCGATAACATGGCGCTCTATAAGGAGAACATGGTGCAGCGCGGACATGCCTTTGCCATCGTCGACGAGGTCGACTCCATCCTCATCGACGAAGCCAGGACCCCGCTTATTATCTCCGGTCAGGGCGACGAGAGCACCGACCTTTACCGTCAGGCAGACGATTTCGTCAGCCGTCTGAAAAAGGTCGTCTACGCGAGCGTTGACGAAAAGGAGGAGGAGAGCGAGGATCTCGATGCGGACTATGTCGTCGACGAAAAGGCCAAGACCGCGACGCTCACCGCCCGCGGCATCGCCAAGGCAGAGCGCGCGTTTAACCTTGAAAACCTCGCCGATATCGAGAACGCCACGCTCTCGCACCATATAAATCAGGCGCTCAAGGCGCACGGCATCATGAAGCGTGACATTGACTATATCGTCAAGGACGGCGAGATAATCATCGTCGATGAGTTCACCGGCCGTCTCATGCTCGGCCGCCGCTACTCCGAGGG
>CAKTKV010000185.1 GCA_934572355.1 uncultured Oscillospiraceae bacterium | reverse complement strand
TTCCTCTCCGAGGGAGTGTTGCTGTCGCTGATCCTCTTCGGCAAGTACATGGAGAGCACCTCGCGTTATGAAGCGTCCGAGGCCATAAGGAAGCTTATCCGCCTCCAGCCCGAGACGGCGAAAGTCCTCCGCAGTGATACCATGCAGACAGTCGGCATCGAAGAACTCAAGCCCGAGGATATCCTACTCATCCGCAGCGGCGAGCGCGTCCCGATCGACGGCGCGGTCATAGACGGAGCGTGCCAAGCGGATGAATCCGTGCTCACCGGTGAGAGCGCGCTTGTGTCAAAATCCGCCGGCAGCAAAATGTACTGCGGGACTCTCTGCCGCGAGGGGAGCGTGCAGCTCTCCTGCAGGGATATCTCCGGAAAATCCATGCTCCAACAGATAATCGATATCGTCAGCGCGGCGCAGAACGAGAAAGCGCCCGTCGCGAGACTTGCCGATAAGATAGCCACGGTGTTCGTGCCGGTCGTGATCTTGGTCTCCGCCGGGGTGTTTTGCCTGCGGTATTTTGTGCTCGACACCGGGAACCTCGCCTCAGCCGTGAACTGTGTCTGCGCGACGCTTGTCATAGCCTGTCCCTGCGCTCTCGGCCTTGCGACGCCTACCTCCATCATGACGGGCTCAGGCCGTGCGGCGGAGCTTGGAGTGCTGTTTCGCGGCGGCGAGCAGTTAGAGACAGCATATAAGACCGATACCGTGGTCTTTGACAAGACCGGCACCCTGACCCTCGGCCTCACTGAAGGCGAGGAGCAGCTGCGTGACGGAGCCGCCGCGGCAGTCGCGGAGCTCAAAAGCCGCGGCATGGAGCTTTGGATGATAAGCGGCGATAAGCGTGACAAGGCCGAGTGGATCGCGGGACTCCTCGGCATAGATAATGTGCTGTGCGAGGTCAAGCCCTCGGATAAGTCCGACGCTGTCAGGGCGCTTCAGGCAAAGGGTAAGCGCGTCTGCTTCGTGGGCGACGGCATCAACGATTCTCCCGCTCTGGCCTGTGCCGATATCGGCGTAGCTCTCGGCTGCGGCACGGATATCGCGATATCTTCCGCCGACGTGATGATCGTCGGCAGCGGCATTGACAGCGTGAAAACAGTGTTTGACATTTCTGCCGCGACCATGCGCAACGTGCGGCAGAACCTTATCTGGGCGGTGGTTTATAACGTCATCTGCATTCCGCTTGCCGCGGCCGGGATAATCAATCCGTCCATCGCTGCGGCCGCTATGGCGCTGAGCTCAAACGGCGTTCTGCTCAATGCCCTGAGGTTAAAGAACTATGGTAAATGAAAGCTTTGTCACCAAGGTCGACGGGATGATTTGCCCCCAATGTGAGGACGAGATAGCCCACCGGCTCCTGCACACGCGCGGCGTGATCAGCTGTGAGGCGAGCTACCGCGGAAGTCAGGTGACCGCGGTCTATGATCCGGATATCATATCTCCCGATGAGATAACGCGCATCCTTGCGGACACCGGCTATCCCGTTGGCAAGGGCAGCAGCGGCGCGCGGTCGGATGCGATCGCCCTCGCCGCGGTGGCCTGCCTGTACTTCATGATCCCTGCTGTCACGGGACTGGTGAAAGTCCCGGCGGCGGAGAGCGGAGCCGGGTTCGGCGCGCTCTTCATTATCGGTGTGCTGACCGGCGTCCACTGCATCGGGATGTGCGGCGGGATAATGCTCTCGCAGCGCAGCGCCCTGCTGTATAACGGCGGGCGGCTCCTGAGCTACACCCTCATGGGTGCGATTTTCGGCGCGATTGGCAGAATGTTCAGCTATGACGCGGAGCTTAAAAGCATGCTCTTCACCGTCTGCGGCCTGCTCGTCGTGCTCATCGGCCTTAGAATGTGGGGTGTCCCGATACTGCGTCAATTGAGCCCCGTACCCGCAAAGCCCTGCCGCTTCAAGGGCAAGGCGCTTGCGGTGGGACTTTTGACCGGGCTCATGCCCTGCGGTGCGTTAAGTTCCATGTGGATGTTCGCGGCCTCGTCCGGTTCATGGAAGAGCGGCGCTGCCGCCATGCTTGCCTTTGGCTTGGGCACCTGCGTGTTCATGCTGGCTTTCGGGCTCTTCGGCGTGTTCATTCCGAAGAAGTACAATAAGTATCTTGTGAAATGCAGCACAGTCCTGATCGTCGCCTTAGGCTTGATTCTTATGACGAAGGGTATTAAAATACTGTTATGACGGCACGAAAGGAGCGGGAGAAGTGAGCGGCAATATCGTTATCCATACCCTGAGCTGCGGCACTATGCGCGTGCTCCCGCGTGAAAGATACATCGCGGACAGGGGACTGCTCCGTGAGCGCATCGAGCTTCCTGTGAACGCCTATCTCATCGAGCACCCGAAGCATGGGCGCATCCTGCTCGATACCGGATGGTCGTCGGACTGCCGGAAGTTGCTGCCGCCGCGGCTGCTGAAATTCTATGAGCCGAAGATCGGCAAGGGCGAGACCGCTGCCGAGCGGCTTGAGGACATGGGGCTGCGCCCGGAGGACATTGATCTTGTGCTCCTGTCGCATCTGGATGTTGACCATACCTGCGCGCTGAAGGACTTTGCCGGGCGCGCGGGGCGCATCGCGTGCTCCGAGCTTGAGTATTTTTATTCCTGCCGCATGGTCTATAAAATGCGTCAGGTCTGGGACACATGGATGCCGTATGCGGACGATATAGAGCGCATCCATTACCGCGCGAGCGTCCTCGGCCCGGTGGGGCGGGGCTTTGACCTGTTCGGCGATGAGA
>CAKTKV010000184.1 GCA_934572355.1 uncultured Oscillospiraceae bacterium | reverse complement strand
CTTGAGTTTATGGAGTGCGCGAAGTACGATGTTATGATCCTGGACATCATGATGCCGAAGCTCAACGGGCTTGACCTTGTGCGCCGCCTCCGCCGCGACGGGGACACCACACCCGTGCTTTTCCTCACCGCGCGTGACAGCGTCGCTGACCGCGTCGAGGGTCTTGAGAGCGGCGGGGACTATTATCTCGTCAAGCCCTTTGACTTCAAGGAGCTTATGGCCGTCGTGCGCGTCATGACGCGTAAGTATACCGGCAACCGCTCGAACGTCTTCACCGTCGGCGATTTGAGTATCGATACCGCCTCGCACAGCGTGACGCGCGCGGGGAAGAGCATCGACCTTACGAGCAAGGAGTTTTCCCTGCTTGAGTATATGGTGCGCAACAAGGGCGTTGTCCTCTCTCGTGAGATGATCGAAAATAACCTCTGGAACTATGACTATGAGGGCGGCACGAACGTTGTCGACGTCTATGTCGGCTACCTGCGCAAGAAGATGGATACCGGCTTTGACAATAAGCTTATCCGAACTGTCTGGGGCACCGGCTGGGTGCTGAAGGAGGATTGAGCACATGTCTGTCAAGCTCAGGATGACACTGTGGATCACGCTCATGGTGCTGCTGCTGGCGGCCATGGTGCTGGTGTTCGTGTTCGTTATCAACGCAAACACCGTTACGGACGACCCCGCGGGCAGGCTTGTCAAGGTCGTGATGAAAAACGCCGACCGGCTGGAGTTCGATCACGGGCGCTTTGAATGGGACGATGTTGACGCGTACCGCCGCGGAGTGTATTCCACCTTCTACAGTGAGGACGGAGACCTGCTCAGCGGCGCGATACCTGACGGCTTTGACTCCGCCGCCGTGCCGTTTGAAGAGAACATCGTGCGCAGCACCGAGATAAACGGCGAGGAGTATTATATCTATGATGTCTATGTCGATATGGATATCACATACGTCTGGGTGCGCGGCCTTATCTCCGCGGCCGATCGCTCCGGCCTTATGCACACCATCCTCATCCTCACAGCGGCCTTGCTCCCGGCGATCCTTGTTCTCTCCACGGGCGGCGGCTGGCTCATCGCGAGCCTGTCCTTCAGGCCGCTTGAGAAGATCGTCAGTGCCGCGAACGACATAAGCGACGGCGGCGACCTCACGAAGCGCCTGAACATCCGCCGCGGCCCATCCGAAATGAAGCGTCTCGGCAGCAGCTTTGACAGGATGTTTGAGCGCTTGGAGAAATCCTTTGAGACCGAGCGCCAGTTCGCCTCCGACGCGTCGCACGAGCTGCGCACCCCGATAACCATCATCCTTGCCCAGTGCGACCGCTCCCGCCGCAAGGACAAAACGCCCGAGGACTATTCCGCCTCCATCGGCGTTATTGAGGAACAGGCGCAATATATGTCAGAGCTTGTGCAGCAGCTGCTTGGGCTCACCCGCATGCAGCACGGCACTGACCGTTACCCGATGCGCGAGGGTGACCTGAGCGAGTTTACGGAGTCCTGCTGCGATGAGTTCACGCCCGCCGACAGCCGGGGTATAGAGCTCAAAACAGACATCGCTCCCGGCGTCACTGCACGCTTCAACGGCACTCTAATGTCCCGCGTCATACATAATCTTCTCCAGAACGCGTATAAATACGGCGTTGACGGCGGACATATATGGCTCACGCTGCGCCGCACGGAGCAGGGCGCGGTGCTCTCCGTCAAGGACGACGGCATAGGCATCGCCCCGGAGAATCTTGATAAGGTCTGGCAGCGCTTCTGGCAGGCGGACGCCTCCCGCGGCGACGAGGGCAGCAGCGGGCTCGGCCTTGCGATGGTGAAGGAGATCGCCCAGTTCCACGGCGGTGACGCCGTTGTCGAGAGCACCCCCGGCTCCGGCAGCACCTTCAGCGTTATCCTGCCGTGATTATTATATAAAATACAGATATCACTGCTCGAAGCGAACGGCTTCGGGCAGTGATATTTTTAAAGTCCATATTTAGAACAGTCCGGATATTTTCCCCGTGCTGTCAACATCTATGCGCTCCGCGGCGGGGGACTTCGGAAGCCCCGGCATCGTTAACACGTCGCCCGTCAGCGCGACGATGAAGCCCGCCCCGGCGGAGACCTTGACCTCGCGCACGGTCACGGTGAAATCCTCCGGCGCGCCGAGCTTGGTCTTGTCGTCGGAGAAGCTGTACTGCGTCTTCGCGATGCACACGGGCATGTGCGCCATGCCGAGCGCCGTGAGCCGGTCTATCTGCGCGGCGGCCTCGGGGAGAATTTCAATGTCCCGCCCGCGGTAGACGCGCTGCACGACGGCGCGCAGCTTGTCCTCAATGCTGCCGTCCAGACCATAGGCAAAGCGGAAATCACCCGGCTGCTCACAGAGCTTTACGACGGCCTCGGCAAGCTCCGTGCCGCCCGCGCCGCCCTGCGCCCATACGTCACTGAGTGCCACCTCCACGCCGAGCTCACGGCAGCGCTCGCGCACCAGCTCAAGCTCTGCTTCGGTATCGGTCGGGAAGCGGTTTATCGCGACGACGGTCGGCAGACCGTATACATCCTTCATGTTTGCCACGTGCCGCAGCAGGTTCGGCAGCCCGCGCTCAAGCGATGCAAGGTCCTCGTGCGATAGCTCATCCTTCGCAAGCCCGCCGTGCATCTTGAGCGCGCGCACCGTCGCCACGACGACGGCGGCGGAGGGCGTGAGCCCCGCGAGACGGCACTTTATATCAAGGAATTTCTCCGCGCCGAGGTCAGCGC
>CAKTKV010000183.1 GCA_934572355.1 uncultured Oscillospiraceae bacterium | reverse complement strand
GCCTCCGAGGAGGACACCGGCGAGTTTGACCGCGGGGACGATCCCTGCCGCTGCATGAGCCGCGATGAGTCTGTCCGTCTCGCGGCTGAGGGCAGACCCTATGTCATCCGCCAGCTCATCCCGCATGAGGGGACGACCACCTTCCATGACGAGACCTTCGGCGATATCACCGTTGAGAACGTGAGCCTTGACGATCAGGTGCTCCTAAAGCGCGACGGGCTGCCGACCTATAACTTCGCAAACGTCGTGGACGACCACCTCATGGGCATCACCCATGTCGTGCGCGGCAGCGAGTATCTCTCCTCCGCCCCGAAGTATAACCTGCTGTACGAGGGCTTCGGCTGGGACATTCCCAAGTACGTCCACTGCTCACCCGTCATGCGCGACGCGCACAACAAGATGTCCAAGCGCCACGGCGACCCGTCCTATGAGGATCTTATCGCCCAGGGCTACCTGACCGACGCCGTCATCAACTATGTCACGCTCCTCGGCTGGAGCCCGCGCGGCGAGCAGGAGATATTCAGCATGGACGAGCTTATCGATATCTTTGACCTTGCCGGTATCTCCAAGTCCCCCGCGATCTTTGACATTGACAAGCTGCGCTACTTCAACAGCGAGTATATCCGCGCCATGAGCCCCGAGGACTTTGCCAAAGCGGCGGAGCCGTATATCCGCCGGAGCGTGAAGAACCCCGCGTATGACGCCGCGGCTATCGCCGCGCTTCTCCAGCAGCGCACCGAGGTGCTGACCGATATCCCGGAGAAGGTCGACTTCTTTGATGCACTGCCCGAGTACGATGCCGAGCTCTTCGTCCACAAGAAGTCCAAGTCCGATAAGGACAGCTCCAGGGACGTGCTGGAGAAGATCGTCCCGATATTCGAGGCACTGCCGATGTGGGACGATGAGCATATCATGGGTGCGATGGTCGGACTTGCCGAGGCGATGGAGGCGAAGAACGCAAAGGTCATGTGGCCTGTGCGCATCGCGGCCGCGGGCAAGGCAGTCACTCCCGGCGGCGCGGTCGAGATATGCCGCATCCTCGGAAAGGACGAAACTCTCCGCCGCCTGAATGTGGCGCTTGAAAAGCTGGGATAATCAATAATAATCTGCCCCTTTGACGGTGATACTAATAAGCGTCAAAGGGGTGTTTTTATGTCCGCAAAAGCAAAACAGCTTATTGTTATATATACTGCCGCGGCGCTCGTGACGCTCAGCACTCTCTCGGCAGTCCTGTACTCAAAGCTCACCGACTACCGGCTGACTGCGCTCTACAGCTCATCCGGCGCGTTTGAGACGACCGTCTCCACCGTAGACGGGCTGAGCCGCTCGCTTAAAAAGAGCCTGTACGTCACTGACGCGACCTTGGGGCGCAGTATATGCACTCAGGCCTATGCCAACGCGCTGGCCGCCGAGGCCGCGCTCTCAGCGCTGCCATTTTCAACGCAGGAGCTTGAGCAGCTCTCGGGCTTTCTAAACCGCGCGGGGGACTACGCAAAAAGCCTCGGCGCGCAGAGCGGCGATAAGCTCAGCGACGAGCAGAAGCAGCAGCTCAAGACCATGTCCGATACCGCCGCGGAGTTCTCCGCCCGCCTGCGCGATATGCAGGGGCGCGTAAACTCCGGGGAGCTCATCATGGACAGCCGCGAGGAGCAGCTTCAGAACATCGGCATCGAGGACACGGGGAAGCTCAGCGCCGAGCTTTTAGGCTACGAGGCGGACTTCACCGCGCCCGAAGACTTCCGATACGACGGGCAGTACAGTACCCGTCCGGAGAGGGAGCGCGGGAAGCTGAGCGAGGAACAGGCGAGGAAGCTCGCCGCCGAAGCCGTCGGTATGGAGCCGCGCGAACTCAAGGACGAATACGGTTACGAGGGCGAGGACGGCCGCCGCTGTTACAGTGCGGGGAACATGCTGCTGTGCGTTAGCTCGCGCGGGCTCGAATCCATGTCCCAGTCGCGGCTCGTAGGCTCCGGGAGCTTCAGTGCGGAGCAGGCCGAGGAGATCGCACAGGACTTCCTGAAGGCGCGCGGCTATGACGGCCTGAGCCTCAGCGAGCGCGGCGGGAGCGGGAGCGTTGCATCGTTCCGCTTCGTCCCCGTGCAGGACGGCGCGCTGCGCGTCGACGACTATATCAGCGTCTCCGTCGCACTTGACGACGGCAGCATATATTCCTACGATGCAACGCGATACTCGGACGATGTGCCGGAACTCGATTGGAGCTGCGATGAGGAGACGGCACGGAAAAGTCTGCCCGACAACGTGAGCGTGAGCGGCAGCCGAAAGGTGATCGTGCAGCGCCCCGGCGGGGAGTATATGGCCTGCTACGAATTTGACTGCACCGGCAGCGAGGGCGAGAGCCTGCGCATCTACGCCGACGGCTCCGACGGACGGCAGTGCAGAATACAGCTTGAGGGCGTATAAAATTTAGCACTATCTTAACAGCCGCGGCTATGCGGGGCTATCTCCGAGGCCGCGGCTTTTTGCTTTTGGGCAGCACTCGCGCTGTTGTATACATTGACGAAACTGTGACACAAGCGGCTTTTTCATTTGTGCAGATTCCTGTTTGACAATATTATATCAATATAATACAATACTGTGGTAGCTTTATATACAGACGCGCGGAGTTTGTAAAATTCTGACCGTGTGCGTCAATTTTGACAAGGATAAATGGTAAGTTTTGCTTGAATCTATATGCGCGTTAAGGTATCATAAAGACAGCTTTTTTAATAACGCATTGCGGGATAAA
>CAKTKV010000182.1 GCA_934572355.1 uncultured Oscillospiraceae bacterium | reverse complement strand
GCGCCCTTGCAGGTTATGTCGTCATTGAGGACGATCATGTCACAGTTGAACCTCTCGGCCTCTTCCCAGAACTCCAGCGTGTGCTGCCAGCCGCCTGTCAGGTGGCGGCGCATGACGCCCGTCTCATAATTGCGGGCAATGCCGGTGAGCGCCGCGTCAAGAGAATCCGTCGGGATCATGACGTTTCCGGAGAAGTTATCCATCGCAGCCACGACGAGGACACCCCAGCAGTTATACAGCCAGTTCGGGAACTGGAGCCAGTAGCAGGCAGGGCCGCCCCACATTATCGCTCTGTGCCGCGCCTTGGGGAAGCAGTTCGTTTTCTCGGCATAGGCCTTCTCCGCAAGCCTGAGTATCTTCTTATCCGCCTCGCGGATAACAGGCAGACGGCCGCCGGAAAACGTGAAGTAGAACGCATGGTACAGCGCGCCCATAGTCCCGCCGATGGGCGAGTACGGAGTCTTGACATACTCCCACTTTTCCATCTCATTGCGCACTTCCTCATTGTGCGCCTCAATGACCTTCCAGAACGCGGCTTCATCGAACTTCTCGCCCGTGTGCTCCTCGATAAAGGCGATGGTCTTTTTTATCTGCGCGAGCGCGTATTTATCTGTGTTCCTGTCCTCCCAGCGCATCGGCACATCCGCTGTGATGGACGGCAGTTCGAGTCTGCGGTCTATGAGCTGGCTGTTCATCGTTGAGGAATCGCAGGGCATATTGTTTGCGATAACGCAGGCGCCGATCTTCGGGAAGTCGTCGCACACGGCGACGCCCGCCGCATTATTCGACAAACGGCAGGAATCGGCAGGCAGACCGACCTGCTCCATGGCGTCGATATAATGCGGGCAGAGCTGCTGATCCATATAGCAGCCTATCAGCCCCTGATACACCTCAAGCGCCATTGGGTAGAGATCCGGAAAGCCCGCAAGGATCTCCGGCGGCATGGTCTGCTCAAGCAGGATGAGCTTATCTGCAAAGTCATTCTCTCCGAAGCGGCGGTCGCCCTTCATCATCTGGCCAAGATGCGTCGTCGCGGTTTTCATGATGGGCATGATCTGCTCGCGCGCGACTCTCAGCGCCGGGCCGCGCAGGCCCTCGACGCACTTGTCCGCCATGTTGAGCGCGCCGAGATACGAGCCGAACCAGCGGTATTCAAACAGTCCCCTCACTATGCGCACGGGCGAAATGGTCACAAACTTCGCCATCACGCCGAGGGTCTTCATCCATTGGGTGTAGTCGTACCATGTGTCGCCAAGGCCGCGCCACTCGCGGTGCTTCGCGATACCGGAGCCGGGGATGAACCGGCTGCCCTGACCCTTCTGCTTTTTACCGGCCATCAGTGCTTACCTCCCTGGATGTTCTTTATTTCAAGGCTCTCTATGAAGGCTTGGAAGCGCGTGCGCAGCTGCCCCGCCGAAGCGAGGGTGTAGTCGCGCTCGATGCCGATGGTCGGTATACCCATCTCTTCGGAGAGGACATGCACGCCGAGGACACGCTCATAGCTCCAGAACTCGCAGAACTTCATCTGATTATATATAACGCCGTCAGCCTTGTACTCTTTGACGAGCTCGCGGATATACTCCTTGCGCCCGTCTGCCTTTTCGCGGTTCATGAAGCGCGGGCACTGGCTGGTCTTGAGATAGTGCCGCGCCACCGCGCGCAGCGGCGTTTCGCCATCTTTTATCTCTATCTCCTCGCGCCCGGGGAGTGAGCCGTAGCAGTACCGGTCGGCGACGACCATCGCCCCGCAGCTCTCAATTAGCTTCGTAAACGCCGGGTCGTCTATCTCCGAGCCTGTCAGGACTATCCTCACGCGAAACCAGTTCTCCGCGTCGGTCTGCCGTGCCTTTACCTCTTCGAGCGTTTCGCACAGCTTATCTATAATAAGATACTGCGGGCACACGAGCGAGACGAGCTGGATCACATGGAACTCATAGCCCGTTATCGGCGGCTTATCTAACTTACGCATATCGCCAAGCTCACGGATGATCGCGCACAGCTCGTTGTGCTCCTTTATCGCAGTGCGTATGGCTGCGTCTGAAATGTCCACGCCGAGCCTGTCGCGCAGCGGTTCGAGCAGCTTTGTGCGCAGCTGCTCCTCATAGTGCTCTATTGCGGCCTCGGAATCGTTGAACGGCACGTCCATCATGCTCATGAAGAACCTGGGGTTATTCTTCACCAGCTCAAGTATCTCGAAATGCTCATGCCCGCGGTGCATCATCTGGCAGGTCTCGGACGAGAGCAGCGCATCAAGATAATCGTACCCGCCCTCTATGCCGCGCTCAAGGATGCTGCGCGTATAGGAGCAGATCTTGCTGGACATGTAATAGGTGCCGACATCGATGCTGCCGGTGCCGGGCGCTCTGAGCCGGCTCGCAAAGCAGCCGGGCAGGTTGAGCAGCACCTCCGGGACGAAATAGCAGGTGTAACCCAGCGCAAGCTTTCCATCGGCTTTCGCCTGCTTCACCAGCTCATTGTTCGCCTCTTCGAGCAGCCGCTCAAAACAGATCAGGTGCTTGAGGTCTTTCACATTCTTTCTCCTCACTTTTCTTCTGGTTATATCTCCGTGGTCAACCAATCTCTGCGTATATAATATGACAGTAAAATCACAATTGCAACTATGGTTTTTCCGTTCCGCGCAATTCCAGCCAACTGTCCAAATCTCTTGGTTGACCACCGACCTGACACATACCCACCGTTTCTTAAGCAAACCTTAAAAACTTAGCCGCTTGGCTTTTAATAATTTATCGGTTATGATATAGGCATACTGAA
>CAKTKV010000181.1 GCA_934572355.1 uncultured Oscillospiraceae bacterium | reverse complement strand
ATCGCTGCGACTGCGGCAGCTACTATTATCCCGACGATGATTACCGGGATTACGGCGACGGCAGATACGACGATATATATGCGGATTAAACCGTCTGCTGTACAGATGAATTATGAGCGCACTGCGATTTTCGCGGTGCGCTCAATTTTTGTGTTGACAAGCGGGTGCATAGTGCGTATACTGTATATATCCGATATGAACAGTAGAGACAGAGGTGAGAGCTTGAATCTGATAATCAGCAATGCAGGAGACAGGCCGATATATGAGCAGATATACACGCAAATAAAGGACTGCATTATTTCCGGGGAGCTGTCGGAGGGGAATATGCTGCCGTCGATACGGGCGCTGGCGAAGGATCTGCGCATCAGCGTGATAACGACGACGCGCGCCTATGACGAGCTTGAGCGCGACGGCTTCATCTACCGCGTCCCCGGCAAGGGCTGCTACGTCGCGGAAAAGAACATGGAGCTTGTACGCGAGGAGCACTTGAAGAGAATAGAGCAGCATTTACGCGAGGTGGTCGCGCTCGCCGTGCCATGCGGCATGGACGAGGCGGAGACGGCGCGGATGCTGGAGCTTATATGGAGCGAGGAGGAAAACAGCGATGAACGCAATTGAAATAAAGGGACTTGAGAAGCGCTACGACGGCTTTCAGCTCGGCAGCTTCGACCTGACGCTGCCCTCGGGCTGCATCATGGGGCTTGTCGGCGAGAACGGCGCGGGCAAGAGCACGACGATAAAGCTCATCATGAATGCGATAGGCCGGGACGCGGGCGAGATATCCGTGCTCGGTGTTGACAACCGGAGCGCCGGGTTCCGGGATGTCAAGGAGGACATCGGCGTCGTGCTCGACGAGGCGTATTTCCCGGAGGTGATGAGCGCACGGAACGTCGGCAAGGTCATGGCGCTGACGTATAAGAACTGGGACGCGGCGGCGTTCGAGGGCTATCTTAAAAAGTTCTCGCTTGCACCGGATAAGATATTCAAAGACTATTCGCGCGGGATGCGCATGAAGCTTGCGATAGCCGCGGCGCTCTCGCACGGGGCAAAGCTCCTGATACTTGACGAGGCGACGAGCGGGCTTGACCCGATGGCGAGAGATGAGCTGCTTGATATCTTCAACGACTTCACGCGGGATGAGAACTGCTCGATACTGCTCTCGTCGCACATCGTGAGCGATTTGGAAAAGATATGCGATTACATAGCGTTCCTGCACAAGGGCAGGCTCGTGCTGTGCGAGGAGAAGGACAGGCTGCTTGAGGAATATGCGCTGATACGTCTCACGGAGGAGCGGCTCAGGGAGCTGCCGGAGGAGAGCATCATAAGCCGCCGGGCGAGCGGCTACGGCACGGAGGCGCTCGTTCTGCGCGGCGGCATACCCGCGGCGATACCGACCGAGCACACGAGCCTTGAGGACATCATTCTGTTTCTGGCGAAGGGGGACGAGAGAAAATGAAAGGTCTGCTGCTCAAGGACTGGTACACGCTCATAAAGCAGATGAAGATAATGCTATTGCTGATGCTGGTATTTGCCTGCGTTCCGGGCTACTCGATGGCTGCGTTCGCGGTGGTGTACGCGGCAATGCTGCCGGTGACTGCGCTTGCGTATGACGAGCGGAGCAAGTGGGACGAGCTTGCGGCTATGCTGCCGTACTCCGTGCGGGAGATGGTCGGCGGCAAGTACGTGCTCGGTGTGACCGCGGTCGCTGCGGCGGGCGCAGTTGCTGCCATCGCGCAGCTTATCCTGAGCCGCTTCGGGTGGACGCAGTTTGACGCGGAGGCGGCGTTTGCGTTGCTGTTCACGGCCTGCCTTGCGCTTATTATGCTGGCGATAAACCTGCCGGTGATGTTCAGACTGGGCGTCGAGAAAGGACGGGTGCTCTTCACGATACTCATTTGCGCGAGTGCCGCGGCGGGGGTCATACTCTCCGACAAGCTCTCTGCGCTCATTGACGGGATCGGCAGTCCCGTGACCGCGGCGCTGGTGCTGCTGGCGATAGCCGCGGCGGCGCAGATAGCTTCGTTCGAGATCTCAGTGCGGTTCTATGAAATGAAAAGAAAATGAATATCTTATTATACATCAAGGCGTGAGCGATACACCGCTCACGCCTTGATGATATTTTATTCGTTAAGCTATAGCTCAACTATTGACACAGAACCTAATTCTGTTTTTTCATTCTTCTCTTGCCCAATCGAATGAGCGGCCGACGGCCTTGTTCCAGCCCGCGATCTTCTTGTCACGCTCGACGGGTGTAATCTCAGGTCCGAACACCTTGTCTATCGCCCAGTTGTTGATAACGTCCGCCTTGCTCTTCCAGTAACCGACGGCAAGCCCCGCGAGGTATGCCGCGCCCATCGCCGTCGTCTCCACGCAGACCGGGCGGTTGACCGGAGCCTGAATGATGTCCGCCTGCATCTGCATCAGCAGGTCATTTGCCGAAGCTCCGCCGTCCACCTTGAGTGCGCCGAGCTTTATCCCGGAGTCTGCCTCCATCGCCTTGAGCACGTCATAGGTCTGATACGCCAGTGATTCGAGCGTCGCGCGGATGATGTGGTACTTGTTCACGCCGCGCGTGAGTCCCACTATCGCGCCGCGCGCGTAAGCATCCCAGTGCGGCGCGCCGAGCCCCGTGAAAGCCGGGACGACATAGCAGCCGTTCGTGTCGGGCACCTTTCGCGCGAAGTATTCTGAGTCCGCCGCGGAGTCGACTATTCTCAGCTCGTCGCGCAACCACTGTATCGCAGAGCCAGCGACGAATATCGAACCCTCCAGCGCATACTCGACCTT
>CAKTKV010000180.1 GCA_934572355.1 uncultured Oscillospiraceae bacterium | reverse complement strand
GGACGCAAGCTCAGCGAGATAAGCCTTGTCGCGGCGGACGCGGTCAAGGAAGCGCACATCACCGGCGGCGTGCCGAACATCGTCATTGAGGTGCAGCGCCGCGACGAGGAGGGCTTTGCAGCGCTCGTCTGCTTCTTCGAAATGGCCTGCGCGATATCGGGGTACATGTCCCGCGTCAACCCCTTCAACCAGCCCGGCGTTGAGGAATACAAGAAGAACATGTTCCGCATGCTCGGCAAGCCCGGCGCAAAATAAAACAAGATAGTCAAAAAGCCCCGGAAAGTATTCCGGGGCTTTTTCAGAGGAGCACATATGTACGAGGAACTGAAAGCAAAATTTGAGCGGCAGTACGGGAGGGCGGCGGAGTATATTTTCTCCGCGCCGGGGCGCACGGAGCTTGGCGGCAACCACACCGATCACCAGCACGGACTCGTCCTCGCCGCGGCGGTGACGCTCGACACAAGGGCCGCCGCCGCTGAAAACAATGACGGCTGCATCCGCGTCATATCCGAGGGCTACGCGCCGGTCACGGTACGGCTCGACGAGCTTGCGGCACGTCCCGAGGAGCGGAACACCACCGCCGCGCTGGTGCGTGGAGTCGCCGCGGGCTTTATGCGGCGCGGGTATAGCGTCCGTGGCTTTGACACATACGTCGTCTCGGACGTGCTGCCGGGCAGCGGGCTTTCATCCTCCGCGGCCTTTGAGGTGCTGCTCGGGACGGTGATAAACGCCATGTCCGGCTGCGCGCTGAGCCCGGCAGAGGTCGCGCACATAGGGCAGTACGCCGAGAATGAGTACTTCGGCAAGCCCAGCGGACTTATGGATCAGACCGCTTCCGCCGTGGGCGGGATAGTGGCAATTGACTTCGCAGACCCCGCCGCGCCGGTGATCGTGCCGGTGGAGTTTGACTTCGTCGGGTGCGGTCACGCACTGTGCATCATCGACAGCGGAGCCGACCACGCGGAGCTGACCGAGGAATACGCCGCGATACCGAACGAACTGAAGGCCGTGTGCCGTGTGTTCGGCAAGGAGTACCTGCGCGAGGCGGACGAGCGCGAGTTCTATGCGCGCATTGCCGAAGTCCGCCGTGCGGCGGGCGACCGGGCGGTACTGCGCGCGGCACATGTGTTCAGCGAGAACCGGCGCTGCGCGGAGGAGACCGCGGCGCTCGGCGCAGGAGACTTCGAGCGATTTTTGCATCTTGTGTCCGAGTCCGGGCGCTCATCGTGGATGTACCTGCAAAACGTGATACCCACCGGCAGCACGGTGCGGCAGGAGCTTGCCTTCGCGCTGCTGCTGTGCGAGCGGCTGCTCGGCGGGCGCGGCGCGTTCCGCGTCCACGGCGGGGGCTTTGCCGGGACGGTACAGGCCTTTGTCCCGTCGGGCATGCTCGACGACTTCCGCGCGGGGATAGACGCCGTGCTCGGTGCGGGCAGCTGCCATGTGCTCTCGATACGGCGCGAGGGCGGATGCCTGATCGAGCGTATGTGAGGTTTCTTTGCTACTTTGGGGGACAAACACCAAATCGAAGCCCAGTGAAACGGGTTAGAGGCAGAAATGAAGGACACCATGCTCCCCGCCTCAAAGCCCAGCGGAGTGGGTTCGAGGTGGAGAGGAGGAGCAGCGGAGCGAGCGCGAGATGACTTTTAATGCGACGACTTGGTGCCGGTGACCGGACTCGAACCGGTATACTGTTGCCAGCGAGGGATTTTAAGTCCCTTGTGTCTACCATTTCACCACACCGGCAGGTGTATATAACAATTTACCACTCATTGGCCGGTTAGTCAAGTCATGGGCGCAAAGGAACTTTTTTACAAAAAGCGCGTCTATATACCCGATCGACAGATCCAAAACGGAATGCGGAGGTACATGAATGCAGCAAGCTGTTTCACTGATGCTCACCGGTATATGGATGCTGGTGCTGATAAATGAAAGCGCGCGGATGACCGCGCTGCCCGAGACAAAGTCCCCGGCTTATATCGACGGAAAAATAGAACCGCCGCCGAAGGGCAGAAGCACTGAAAACTGAATATAACCTCAGCTATGAAGCCCGGAGTGATCCGGGCTTCAATTGCGTTATGGGTACTTCAGCTCTGACGCTCTTACACGTCCGTGTCGCGCAGGACCTTGCCGGCCATTACGCGCGTGCCGAGCAGCCAGACGATATCATTATCCTGAATGGTCATATTGATATCCGGCTGGACAATGGGCAGATTGCCGCGCTGTAGGCCGAGGATCATGCAGTCATAGTTCTCGCGGATGCCGCTGTCCTTTATGCTGCGCCCATCAAGGGAGTCGCCCTTATCAACGTGCAGCGCATAGGAATACAGGCCGCCCTCCGCCTCGCTCTCAGAGCTGGTATACTCCCTGAGCGTCGGCGCGTCAGCACACTCCTCAAGGCCGAGGCTGAGACGCAGCGTGCGCAGATTCTCCCGCTCGCCGACGACATAGACCGTATCCCCGGCGGAGAGCGAAGTGTTCCCGGCGGGCATGTTCTTCCTGCGCTTGCCGTGGACAAGCTTAATAACATTGACCCCGAAGCGGCGGCCCCAGCCGAGATCCTTGAGGCTCTGCCCGGCAAAGTCGGCAGGCAGGGAGAAGGAATCCACGCAGAGCTTTTCATCGAGCCACTGCTCGTATTCGCCGCTTTCGGAAAAATGCTGGAGCTGACGCTCGTTGAGGTTCGTAAGGAAGCGCGCTTCAACATTGAGATAGGCCGAGGCAAGCCAGCCCATGCGCGAGGCAAGCAGCAGCGCCGCGACTATGACCGGCAGCAGCCACGCGCTGCCGAT
>CAKTKV010000179.1 GCA_934572355.1 uncultured Oscillospiraceae bacterium | reverse complement strand
GCAGTATCAGCGTTTCGATATCGTACATTTCCATCAGCCGCGGCACACCGTCGGCGTGATCCTCATGCAGATGCGTCAGCACCAGCAGGTCTATCCTGTCCCTGCCGCAGCTGTGCAGATAGGCCGCCGCAAGGTCGCCCGCGTCGGAGAGATTATAGGTGTTGCCGCAGTCTATCATTACCGTCGCGTCCCCGGCAAACGCCGTGATGCACTGCCCCTGACCGACGTCCAGCACGCTTACCGTGTCGGTATTCCTGTAAAACTGCCGGTTCGCAATAAGCAGCGCCGCCAGGGCCGATACCGAGAGCAGACATGCCGCGCTTACCCAAAGGGCGCGGCGCTTTCTTATCATGCAGGCAGCGGATATCAGCACATAGCTGCCGATTATCCACGCTTCCGCACCGGCGCTGCCCATATAGAGCACCGCAAAAGGAACGCTGGAAATGAACTTTGCGACGAGCACAATGTACCTCGCGAGCCATGAGCACAGCCATGCCGCGGCTTTACCCAGCATCGGTATGACCGACAGCGCGCAGGACAGCCAGCCTCCGCCGAAGCAGAGCGACACCGCCCACAGTCCCAGAATGTTCGTCAGGAACGACAGCAGCGATACATAGCCGAAGTGCAGCGCCGTGACCGGCAGCGTGAACACCGTTACCCCGGCGGACATCGTCACCGAGGCTAGCACATATCTCACCGTTCGGCGCTTCATGCACTTCGGGAGCTTATTCATCGCCGCGTCGTAGAGCTTACCGGAAAAGCATATTATCCCGGCCATCGCGCCGAAGCTCAGTTGGAGACTGATACTCGCCGCGGCAAAGGGATTTGAAAGCAGGATAAGCGCAAGGATAGCCGAAAGCGAGGTTATCGCGTCGTTTTCACGGCGCAGTACCGGCGCCATCAGCAGCATCGACTGCATGAAGCCCGCCCTCACCGCCGATGGGCTTGCGCCTGTTATGAGCACGAAAAGCCACACCAAAGCAATACAAATGACGGCGCTCCTTCTTCCCCTGCCAAGGATGAATTGCAGCAGCCCGACAAGGAACGAAACGTGCATCCCGGACACCGCAACGATGTGCATGAACCCAGCGCGCGACATTGTGCAGTAGAGCGCATCGTCATTATAGAAGTCCGACTTATCGCCGAGCATCAGGGATTTCATGAACACTGCCGTGTCCGCCGGGAAAATTTTCTCCACCCTTTCGCTCAGTAAGCGGCTCAGCTTGACAGGAATGCTGCGAAGGTCAAAGTCTGCGTTTTCAATGCTTACGGCGCTTTTAGCGCTTATCTTGAAGAAGATACCTTTGGCGTGGTAATTGTCATAGCTCTCGCCGAAAAGAGTGTCGGCAGCGCTGAGCCTACCGGTGAAGCGGATAAAGTCTCCGGGCTTTGCGTCCATAAGTTCCTCATCGGCATAGACTATCGCCTTGAGCTTGGGGAGCCCTTCACAGTCAAGCTTTATCTCAGTGCGGCAATAGGAACCGTAATTTATAGGGTAGGTCAGCACGTGGCCGCCGACCACAGCAGTTTCACCGGAACGGAACTGCGCCTGCGCCGCGGTGCGCTCACTATAGGCGGAGTAATAAACCAGCCCGAGCGCCAGAAACACAAGGGCGAGCGCCGCTTGACGCAGCCGAGGCATACGCGACGCGGCAAGAGCCGCACCGAGTACCGCCGCGATAACGGCAATGGTGGTCAGCCGACCAAGGGGCAATATGTAATTTGCCGCGAATATCGCCGCGCAAAAGGCAGTTGCCGCTGTCGCAAGCTTCCTCATTGCCGCCTCCATAGCAAAATACCGCGGAGGCAAAATGTCTCCGCGGTATTCAGAATCATATCATCTTATCGCTGAACTTCTCTCCGCCGAGGATGTGGAAGTGCAGGTGCATGACAGTCTGGCCGCCGTCCGCGCCGCAGTTGTTGATGACGCGGTAGCCGCTGCCGAGGCCTTCGGCCTTGGCTATCTTGGCGATGGCTTCAAAGCAGCGCGCGACCCACACGCTGTTCTCCGCTGTGATCTCGTCTGCACAGGCAATATGAGCCTTGGGAACGACGAGGATATGCACCGGAGCCTGAGGATTGATGTCACGGAAAGCATAGACATACTCATCCTCATAGACCTTTGTACTGGGGATATCCCCGGCAATTATCTTGCAGAACAGGCAATCGTCCATTTTAATATCTCCTTTTCAGATTTTAGTTCAGTCCTTGGCGTTGGCGTTGACGAAATCGTCGACAGCCGCCATAGCGTCATCAAGCTTGAGGATCTCCTTGCAGCCGCCCATTGCGGAATCGGGCTTGCCGCCGCCGGAGCCGCCGCAGATCTTGGTGATGTTCTTTATGAGGTCGCCGGCCTTGATGCCGCGGGCAACGGCGTTCTTGCCGCAGACGGCGAGCATGGTAGCCTTGTCCTCGGCGGTCGCCGCGAGGACTGCGACAATGTTCGGGAAACGATCCTTGAGCTGGTCGCCCATCTTGCGGATATCGGCAGCGTTGACCGGGCCGTTCGTGATGGTGATGACCTTGAGGCCCTTGATGTCCTTTGCGCCGTAGAGCATGCGCTCTGCCTCACCGGACATGAGCTGATCCTTCATCTTATCGAGCTTCTGCTTCAGGTCATGGATCTCAATAAGGTTGTTCTCGACCTTGGCCATTATCTCGACAGGTCTGGTCTTGAGCTTATCCGCGACGCGGCTGAGCATGCCGGACATTGCGGCATAGTGCTCGATGACCTCCTTGCCGGTGATGGCCTCGATGCGGCGCACACCGGAAGCAACGGACCCTTCGGAGATAATAGCGAACAT
>CAKTKV010000178.1 GCA_934572355.1 uncultured Oscillospiraceae bacterium | reverse complement strand
GTCCACATACCCGTCAGGCGCGGCAGCAGATATTTATACTGCGCAAGCTCGACCTGAAGCTGACCCTCGCGCGTCTGGGCGCGCTGGGCGAAGATATCCAATATGAGCCCGGAGCGGTCGAGCACCTTGACGCCGAGCTCCTCGGACAGGACGCGCATCTGCGAGGGGCTGAGTTCGTTGTCGAACACCGCGAGGTCGCAGTCGTTCATCGCGATAAGCTCTTTCATTTCCCTGACCTTGCCGTCGCCAATGAAGCTGCGCGCATCCGGCGTCGGGCGGCTCTGCATGAGCACGGCGACAGTCTCGCCCCCCGCAGTCTCGACAAGTGCTGCAAGCTCCTCCATTGAAACCTCGGTCGAGCGCTCATGCTCGTCCATGCTCGCGGCTGAAAGCCCCGCAAGCACGGCGCGTTCTTTTTTTATCTCAGTGTTTTCCATAATTCTCCTTATTACACGCGCTCCTTCTGACGCTAAGCTGCGCCTTTTTCCCCGGGAACCGGCAGGCGGCTCTCCTCGGGGGCGGTTATCTCGCTGCCGTCGCTGAACTCCAGCAGCGTGCACACGGCGGCAATAAACTCCTCATCGCTCATATTCTCCCCGCAGGTGATCGTCAGCAGTATCTGGCGGGCGGGCACGTACTCTTCCCCGTTCTCGGCAGCATCAGCCGCAGCCTTCTCAGCATCAGTAAAATAAGAGCTGGACGGCAGCTTGAGTATCTGCGCCAAGCGCACATCGCCGAAGCGGGCGAGGACAAAGCTGTCAAGATAATACTTCGACAGCTGCGGCTTTGCCTGCTCGGGATAGCTGATGTGCGGATAGATACGCTGGAAATATATATCGCTCACGGCGTCATAGCTGCACAGCTCCGCCATGACGGTAAGGCCGCGCGTCTCATTGCGGTTAGAGGGCAGGTAAATAAATTCCGCATACGAATGCTCCGCAAGGCCGCCGTCGTTCGGGTCACGCAGCACGTCATGATTCGTCTTCTGGCGGTTGAGGCGCTGGTAGGCGGAATAGCTCTCGGTGAAGAGCGCCGTCGGCAGGAAGTTATACGGGAAGAGCGCGAGGCAGTCGTTATGGCTGAGCGTCTCCTGCACGCTCTCTGGCGCGGCACCGGGGTCTGACATATCAAAGCTCTCGGCCTCGTTCCATATATATTCCTCAGGGCTTCCGCCGCCGTAGGTCGGAACAGGCGTCGGCTCTACGGTGGGCTTCGCGTCCACGGCGGGCATAGTCCACGGCTCGAGGGTCTTCTCCTCGCCGCAGCCGCACAGCAGCGCCGAGGCAAGCATGAGCACGGCGAGCAGCAGCGCGATCTTATTTCTCATGGCGCACCTCCGGATCAGGGTGTTTGATTTATATATTATATAACATGCGCCTGAATTTGCCAACTGCTTATTATCTCAAAACAGCCTGTGCTGCCGCTTGCGGCGCATAAATTCGCCCTTGGCCTCGACGAGCACGATATCGCTGCCTACCTTGACGATGCAGCTCCACGGGAGCACATAGTCATCCTCACGCCCGAGCAGCCCGAAGAGCTTCGCGCGCCCCGGCGTGATGAGGGAGACGACGCGCCCTTCGGCGTCGTCAAGCTCCACATCGCAGATATAGCCGAGGCGGAAGCCCGTGTGTATATCGATGACCTCCTTATACCTCAGCTCGGAAAAATAGCACATCATGCCATGCACCCCCTCGAAAAAAGTATACATGCGCAGCGCTTTGTCCTATTCATGGGAAAGAAAAGTTTTAATTTCCCCTATTGACTCTGACACTGTGTAAGGCATTATTATACGCATGAGCTCAAGGAAGAACAGCACGGAGGTACCGCTATGCTGAAAATAGGTGATTTTTCAAAACTGTCCAGATGCAGCGTCCGCATGCTGCGCCACTATGACGAGATAGGTCTGCTCGAACCGGCGGAGATCGACCGCTTCACGGGCTACCGCTATTACAGCGAGGCGCAGCTGACGGTAATAGGCCAGATAATCTCGCTGCGCGACATGGGCTTCAGCCTTGCCGCGATAGGCGAGATGCTCAAGCTCGACGACCCGGAGCGCTTAGACAGCTTCTACGCCATACGGCAGGCGGAGCTGCGCGCCCTCGCGAGCGACACCGAGGAAAAGCTGCGGCTTCTGGACACAGCCCGAAAGCGGCTGAGAAAGGAAGGAAACATGGATCACTCCGTAAGTATAAGAACTCTGCCCGAGCGCTACGCAGCATGCGTGCGCATGACGATACCCCGCTATGAGGCCGAGGGGATGGTTTGGGGCGTGCTGTGCGAGGAGACAGCGAGGATGAACCTCATCCCCGCTGACCCCTGCCTGTGCAGCGTGACCTTCCACGACGGGGAGTATAAGGAAGTCGACGTTGACGTCGAGGCGCAGAAGACCGTGAAGGGGCACTACCCTGACACAGAGCATGTAAAGTTCAAGACACTCCCGCCCGTGGCCTACGCGGGCTGCACCTTCAAGGGCAGCTACCGCTTCACGAACGAGGCGATAGCCGCAGTCGCGACATGGATAGAGGCAAACGGCTACGAGAGCGACGGGCCGATGTTCAACATCTACCATGTCTCCCCGCACGAGACGCAGAACCCCGATGAGTTCGTCACCGAGGTCTGCTGCCCGGTGAGGAAGAAGGCGTAACCAAAGCTTTGGCCGCTCGATACCTGCGTATCTGGCGGCCATTTTTCATAGTTCAATTCAGTATACGCTCAAGAGCGACAGCGTGACCGCGCCGAACATCATCCAGAAGCGGAAGCTCTTCTTCCCCGTCCAGAGAGAGTACACGGCGCATACGCAGCCGCAGAGCATGAGGAGCGCAAACCAGAAG
>CAKTKV010000177.1 GCA_934572355.1 uncultured Oscillospiraceae bacterium | reverse complement strand
AACTCAGGTAAAGCTCATTGAGGACATGGGCCTTGCAGATAAGGTAAGCGTACTGGCCGAGCCGAGAAAGAGCGAGGACTACTACGCCCGCATAAAGGGGCTGGAGAACGAACCGGAGGGCGGCAAGCGCTGCACCGAGTGCTTCCGTGTGCGCCTGCTCGAAGCGGGCAGAATTGCAAAGCACTACTGCTTTGACTATTTCTGCTCAACGCTGACGCTCTCGCGCCATAAGGACGCGGTGAGGATAAACACGATCGGCGAAGAGGTAGGGCGCATGGTCGGCGTGAGCTGGCTGCCGTCCGACTTCAAGAAGCGCGACGGGGAGAACCGATCTATAGAGCTGTGCGAGAAGTACAATGTTTACCGCCAGCTCTACTGCGGCTGCGAGTTTTCACTCAGGCACCGCGAGGAGGTCGCGCGTGAAATGGCGGAAGGCCGGGAGGAAAAGACAAATGAAAATGAATAATACTGCGCGCTCTATCACCGCTGCCGCCGTCGTCGGCGCGGCGTATGCGGCGCTCACGATGCTGCTCGCCCCGATAAGCTACGGCGCGATACAGGTGCGCGTGTCCGAGGCGCTGTGCATACTGCCGTACTTCCTGCCATGCACGGCATGGGGACTGTTCGCCGGCTGCGCGATAGCAAATGTTCTGACGGGCAACATCTTTGATATCATATTCGGGTCGCTCGCGACGCTTGCGGCGGTGCTCACCGCGGCGCGTCTCGGTCAGGGGAAGCACACCCTGCTCAGCGAGTTTCTGGCGTGCAGCGCAAACGTCGTGATAAACGCGGTAGTCATCGGTGCGGTGATAACCGAGGCGTATAACGGCCAGAAGGTGTTTGCGCACCCGGAGGTATTCGCGCTCAACGCACTGTATATCTTCTTAGGCGAGGCTGCGGTGATGTATCTGATCGGTCTGCCGCTGATGAGGTATCTTCCGGAAAAGAAGTTTTTCCGTGATCTTATAGAGAAATTCAAGGACTGAAATATCACACCGAGGAGGTAAGGACATGAAAGTAAGGAAAGCTATAATCCCGGCGGCCGGTCTCGGGACGAGACTGCTGCCGAACACCAAGAGCATCCCCAAGGAGATGCTGCCGCTGGTGGACAAGCCCGTCCTCCAGTACATCGTAGAGGAAGCAGTCGCGGCGGGCGTTGAGGAGATCCTCATCATCACCAACCGCGGCAAGTCCCCGATCGAGGACTATTTTGACTACGCCCCCGATCTTGAGGCGCGTCTGCTGGCAGACGGCAAGGAGAAGGAAGCCCGCACGGTGCGCGAGGTCGCGGACATGGCGGATGTGTACTTCCTGCGCCAGAAGGAGACAAAGGGTCTGGGTCACGCGATATGGCGTGCGAAGAGCTTCGTCGGCGATGAGCCCTTCGGCATACTGCTGGGCGATGATATAATGCTCAGCGACACGCCGGTACTCAAGCAGCTTGTCGACGCCGCCGAGACCAACCATTGCAGCGCCATAGCCATCAGGGAGTTCCCAGGCGAGGAGATATGCAAGTACTCCTCTGTCAAGCTCGAAGAGAAGCTCTCCGACCGCGTATACCGTATTGGCGACATGAACGAGAAGCCGACCATGGCAGAGCGCCTTTCAAACTACGCCATCATGGGGCGCTATGTGCTGACCCCGGCGATCTTTGACATCCTCGCAAACACCGCTCCCGGCCGCAACAACGAGATCCAGCTCACCGACGGCATGAAGCAGCTGTGCCATGTCGAGCCGATGTGCGCTGTGGACTTCGAGGGGCGGCGCTACGACACCGGTAACCTCAAGGGCTATCTGGAATCGATAATCGACTTTGCGCTGAAGAACGAGGAGGCCGGCGAATGGCTGCGCCAGTTCATCATCGACAAGGCAGAAATGCTGAAGTAAACAAATGAAATCTATATGCCCCGCTCAGGTCACTTAGACCGGGCGGGGCATATAAGCTGATTAGAGAATATTTTCAATTAAGCACTTGAAGTATATCGCATTTCTGATATACTAATATCATAAAAAGTATAGGGGGGTGTTAAAGTTGAACTTGAAGCCGTCAACTGCACTTAGAAATGATTATCAGAATATATCTGCGTTGGCAAAAGCCACAGGAGAGCCTATCATCATTACCAATAAGGGAGAGGCAGATCTTGTTGTGCAGAGCGTTGAAGCTTACGAAGAACGCACCAAAATGCTGAATCATCGTGCGAGTATCCTTGAAGCTGAGCTCTCGCGGTTGGCAGGGGCAGAAACATTTACTACAGACGAAATCAGAGCCAGACTCAAGGAGAAGTACCGCAATGCATAAATGCAGTGTCGAGATTCTTCTATCAGCGTGGAAGGATATAGATAAGATTTCAGACTTTCATCTGAAAATGGTTGGGGCTGCGTCTGCGGAGAAAATTACGGATAAGATACTTGACACTATTGACAGGCTGGCTGATTTTCCGTACATGGGCGCACAGCATCCAGACCCCTTGCTTGCTATGCACGAGTTCCGCAAGGTGCTGTGCGGGGATTATGTTTGCGTATACAAGGTCGTTAGAAACAGCGTTTTTGTTTATCGTATAGTAAACGGAAGAACTGATTACCCGGCATTATTCAAATAGATAATTCGACTGCCGTCAGCACGAGCCGACGGCAGTCTTTTTCGCTTATAGTATTGCCCTTATTCAAGCTCGAACGCGCCGGTGTAGAGCTGGTAGTAGGTGCCCTTTTCCTCAAGCAGCTTTTCATGGCTGCCGCGCTCGATGATGAGCCCGTGGTCGAGCACCATGATGACGTCCGAATTGCGCACAGTTGAGAGACGGTGGGCAATGACGAACACCGTTCTGCCCTCCATGAGCTTATCCATGC
>CAKTKV010000176.1 GCA_934572355.1 uncultured Oscillospiraceae bacterium | reverse complement strand
GTGGTTGCGGGGGAAGGATTTGAACCAACGACCTCCGGGTTATGAGCTGCGGTCGGTTATTAAATAGGCTGCTTTTGTGCCGGTTAGCTGCTGTTTAGCCCTCTTTTGTTTCACCAAATTGCTGCCGTGTACTGCGCCGTACTGCCCGGTGATTTCCCCGTATGGGTCAGCGTTTGGGTCAAACCCGTTTTGGAGTCTATACTGCCGTAGTTTTAATAGCAGACTGAGAGGTCTGCTTTTTTGCTGCCCAGGGTCAAATTTTGCGCCGCTATATTCAAAGAATAAGGCTATGCGTTGGCCTGCTGGAGATAGAACTCGCTTTCCGTTGTTTCGATAAGCCGCACCTGCATTTAAGCTTTTCTGAATCAGTTTTTTAGGCAGCCGATGGGCACGACATATACACCGTCCTGACGGCGATAGGCATAGTCGCCGGTGCCCGTCAAAACCATGAGGAACGACGGTGCGTTCATTTTGTCAGTGTCGATCTTGGCTTCCATTGCTTTTAAGCTCTTTGCGCCTTCTTCAATGAGTCTATCGCCACCCAGTTTAATCTCAATCAAACCGTATTTCCCGTTTCTTAAATGAACAACGGCATCGCATTCCTGCCCGTCCCTGTCACGATAGTGATAAACTTCGCCGTTCAAGGCATCCGCAAAAACACGCAGGTCTCTGATGCAGAGCGTTTCAAACAGGAAGCCAAAGGTTTTTAGGTCGTTCACAAGGTCATTTGGCCCGATGCCCAATGCCGCGGCAGCAATAGATGGGTCAATATAATATCTGGTGTCAGAAGAACGGATGGCAGTTTTGGAGCGAAGATTCGGATTCCACGCCGGCATATCCTCTACAACGAAAATCTTGCGGAGCGCGCTGACATAAGCGGCTACTGTCTCATCACTCATAGAAACTTCGTCATTTGCGGATACATCCTGCGCAAGCACTGTATTCGGTATCTGACTGCCTTGATTTCTGGCGTAGGAGCGCATTAGCCGATGCACTTTTTCGGGATTTTTCTGCACGCCGTCGGCGCGGTTGATATCAGAACGCACCACGGCATCATAGTAATCCATTGCCTGATCCAGAGCAATCTCGTCCCGCATATCCACTGCCTGCGGCCAGCCGCCGCGGCACACAAGGAATGCCAGACGGTCAATGTCGAGTTCGGAAGCGCCATCGATCTCCGCTGCTCCGTCAAACAAATCTTTCAGGCTGACTTCGCCTGTGGAGTCCCCGGACTCATAAAGACTCATAGGCCGCATGGTCAGCCATGTAAAACGACCTGTGCCGGAGTGAGTGATCTCCTTGGTATCAACAGGAACAGCAGAACCAGTAAGCACAAATTGTCCCAACTCTCCACGATGGTCGACCTCAAAGCGAATGGCATCCCACAGCTTTGGCGCGATCTGCCACTCGTCGATCAGTCTTGGTACTGCCCCCTTCAGCAGACGCTTTGGATTCAGTTCGGACATGGTGATGTTCTGCTCTTTCTTTTCAGGCTCATCCATATACAGAATACTGGCAGCGACCTGTTCCGCCGTGGTGGTTTTGCCGCACCACTTTGGCCCCTCAATCAAGACAGCGCCTTTGCCCTCCAGCTTCCGCGCCAATATTTCATCGGCAATTCTTTTCCGATACTTCTTCATCAGAACACCTCGATCCCGCTCTCGGTGTTTTTAGTATACCTCAAAATTATAATTAGCTCAAGATTTTTCGGAAGATCGGCAGAAACTTTTTCGGAAGATTGGCGATTAATTGGTCGGAAGCTTGGTGCAATGATGTTGCTGCCCATGCTTTTTTGCTTTTCAGATCAATATATGATAGTATACATGCGGTCGTTTGACTCAGACGATCGACGTCAAGATTCTTAATACGCAGAAATGCGTATTTCTTTTTCAGTCAAAAAATGAGAAAATTTTAACATGTTTATGGGAACCATCTCGTTTGGGAGGTCATGGCATGATTGCAGGATTACCAATGCAAATATTTCTTTGGGTCACGATCCCGCCGGTGTTGGGACTGGTGATGGCGCTTGTCTATGGTATAACGTTTAAAGACGACAATAGGTGGCTGACCTTTGAGGACATTTTCAGAAGAAACGCCCGCCGGAAGGATGAAGATGGCAATGCCTGTTCGCGATTGCAATGTTCCCGATGGTATTCTACAGCACATTCTTTTCCTATTACCAAGTCCCCGTCAGCGCTGAGTTCGGCTGCAGCTATGCAGAGTTCAGTGTAGCAAACGTGATGTCCACTATTGCAAGTATTTTTTTCAGCCTTACTCTTGCATCCAAGCTCGGCAGAGGCAACACCAGGATAACCGGCGAGATGTGGTAATGGTGGATATAGATCAGCTTGTACCAATGAACGTAGCGTATCGGTGGTTTTTAGGGTATAGTCTGCTGGACAGAATACCGCACTTTGCAACGGTAAGCTATGCATTCTGCAAGAGATTTCCCTCAGAACTCCCAACTGAAATATTCGAGCACATACTGAATAAGGCAATAAATAACCGGGCAGTAGACCCAAGTGCAGTATTCATAGACGGAACGCATATAAAGGCAAGTGCAAATAAGAAGAAGTTCCAGAAAGAGCAAGTTGCCAAAACAGCAAAGATATATGAGGAGCAGCTTCGGAAAGAGGTAAATGCAGAAAGAGCAGAGTTGGGCAAGTCCCCGATCGACGATGACGAAGATGACCGCAAGGGCGGCGGAACAGCAGAAAAAACAGTCTCAACGACAGACCCGGATTGCGGAATGTTCGTAAAGGGTGAGCATGAACGGAAGTTTGCATATGAAGCGCATACAGCCTGTGACAAGAACGGGATGGTACTGATAGAACTCACGCAGCACGTCCCAGCC
>CAKTKV010000175.1 GCA_934572355.1 uncultured Oscillospiraceae bacterium | reverse complement strand
CCGACGAAGTCGGAGATATAGTCGCCCTGCTCAACGGTGTGGAGCATCTTCGTGGTGCGGCCGGCGGCCTGCACCATGACGGTGACGGTGCCCTTTTCTCTGTCCCAGCCTGCGACGGAGACGGGGACGCGCTCGCCCTGCTCATCCAGACGGAAGATAACGAACTGACCCGCCTGCGCGTGCTTTGCGACAAGCGGAGCTTCGATCTCGAACAGGCAGATAGTCTTTGCCTCGTTCAGAAAGCGCTTGGTTACTACCTTATACATTTGTCCACCTCTATATATTAAAATCTCTTGGTAACAGTTGTATGCCGCATAAATTGCCTGAAAAGGAATTTACACAACAGATATATTTTATCTGTATGACTCCTGAAAGTCAATCGCTGAATTGCTGTTTGTTGATATTATACAGTAATCAATACCGGGAAACCGGTTGTCAAGTTCACAATTATGCTTATTTATATAGAATAAGTGCAATGAATTCAAGATCGCCCTCGCCGGTGTTTCGGATGCTGTGCCCCTCGCCGGAAGCAACGAAGGTGACGTCTCCCGCGCCGACCGTGAGGATGGTGCCGTTGTCGTTATATTCGCCCTCGCCGCGGAGGATATAATATGTCTCGCTGTCACCGTCGTGTACATGCCAGCCGAAGCCGCAGCCGGGGTGCAGCACGATGTGGTTAAAGAGCCTGCCCTTGCCGCCCATCTCGTCCGCGCCGAGGAGGATGCGGTGCATTTCAGCTTCGCCCGGGCCGCCGAACATTTCCTTGTAAAGCGGCGCTGTCTCGCCGCCGCGTCTTATAAAGCTCATTTCCGTATCTCCTTACATTCCGTAGTCCCCGTCAATGAGGACGACTTCCGTTTCCATTCTGTTCATCGGCCCCCAAAGGACTTCGAGCGCGTTGCATATACGGTCGCGGCTGCGGCAGTCGTGGCACTTGCCGTCTATCTTGCAGGGCGTGTTCTTATCGGGGAAGCGGCGGCAGTTCTGCACAGCGGCGACATTGCGCGCGCGGTAAAGCGCGGAGTCAAAGTCGGGGCATATTTTGTTCGTCCCGGCAACGATGTAGACCTTTTTGTGCCCGAACATCAAGCTTGCCGTGCGGTTGCCGCTGCCGTCGATGTTCAGTATCTCCCCGTCCTCGCTGATGGCGTTGGCGCTGCTGAGATAAACATCCGTCGACGCGGCCTGCGCCTGTGCGCCGGGGGTCTTCCAGTGCCAGTATACCTCGCAGCTTTCCTTGAGCGTGTCATATATGCCGAGGGCGTCTATTGTCTGGCTGCCGCCTATGCCGACGCTGCAATTCTTTATCGTGCCCGTCAGATAGTCCGCCGCCTCCTGCGCGGAAGCAAAGTGCTTCACGCCGAAGCCCCTCAGCTCCAGATTCCTTATTGTTTTTTCAACATTCATCTGCACACCTCCAGTACATCTTGTGGCCTAATTATACAATTTGTGTCCGACTATGTCAAAGAATAGTTGCGGTATTCCGCGGATACTGCTAAAATACATAAGTTCAGTTTGTTATTTGGAGGGAAAAGCCGATGCTGGAATTTGATGTTTTACAGAGCGGGCTTGTCATACTGCTTCTGCTTGCCCTCGGCGATGTGCTCACGCACTTCACGCGCGGGGCTGTACCCGCCGTGCTTTTCGCGGGGATCGCCTATATGCTCTGCTGCTGGGCGGGTGTGCTGCCGGAGGATCTGCTGGAGAGCTCCGGTCTTGGCGAGCTGCCCGCGGCGGTAATGATGATGGTCATCGTCAACATGGGTGCGTCGATGGAAATCTCAAAGTTTGTCTCCAACTGGCGCGTCGTTCTGCTGGCGGTGTTGGTCTTTGCCGGGCAGATATTTGCGCTCTTCGCCGTCGTCGGCGGGATATACGGGATAAACACGGCTGTCGGCGGTCTGCCGGGCGGCATGGCTGCGGCGCTGATTGTCCAGGAGCGTGCGCGCGCTTTGGGCTATGAGCAGATAATCACGCTCTCAGTCCTTATAATGACAACGCAGGCGCTTGTCGGCGGCCCGGCGGCAACGCTGTGCATAAAGAAGGAGGCTGACCGTCTGCTCTCCTCAGGGGAGACGCTTCCGGAAAAGCACGATGACGCGGACGCAGAGCCGCACGGCGACGGGCGTCGTAGAATCACGCTGCAATACGGTGCGCTCTTGAAGCTTTATGCTGTGTCGTGGGTCGCGTCCCGGCTCGGGATGCTCACGGGACTGCCGCGCTACGTGCTGTGTCTGCTGCTTGGGCTGCTGCTTTCCCGCCTTGGTATACTCGGGAAGAACGAGCTGAGCGCGTCCAAGAGCGAGGGCTTTGTGTTCTTCCTGCTCATGGCGGTCGTGCTTGCGGGCTTCTCGACTACAACGCCGCAGATGTTCACGCAGATGCTGCCGCCGCTGCTGCTCATATTGCTTACCGACCTTGTAGCCATCACGCTGCTGTCGGCGCTCATCGGGCGCATGCTGGGCTTCTCTGCGTATATGGGCATCGCGCTCGGCATGAATATAATGATAGGCTTTCCGCTCAACATGCTTATCTCGCAGGACGTGATATACAGGCTCGTCGTGGATGAGCATAAGCGCTCGCTGCTCATGAGCGAGATAGGCGACCGGATGGTAATATGCGGGATGATAAGCGTGACCTTCCTCTCGACCACCGCGGCAAGCTTCTTAGTCGCACTAATGAAATAAGCACCGATTCCATCTGTGCAAAAAACGCACAGATGGAATTAAAATTTCCTCTTGCTTTATTTCACTAATATGTTATTATACTACCGTACTAAAAATCAACCCCGCTGATAAGGAGGACTTGAAAATGAAAAAGATTCTTGCTATGATACTTGCCGCCGCAATGGTGTTCGCAC
>CAKTKV010000174.1 GCA_934572355.1 uncultured Oscillospiraceae bacterium | reverse complement strand
CCCTCAAGCGTCATGCCGACGGACTCCGCATGCGACTGGCCGAATATTTCAAGGCGCAGACATTCACCGTAAAAGCCGTTCATTTATCTGCCTCCAATGAGGAAAAATCATCCCAAAAGCCGGGATAGGATTTTTTGACGCAGCCGGGGTCTGTGACCGTGACTGCCCCGCGGCAGGCACAGCCCGCAGCCGCCGCCGCCATCGCCATGCGGTGGTCGGACTCTGTCTCCGCCGTGCCGCCTGAAAGCTCCGGTCTGCCGCGGATAATAAGGCTGTCCCCGTCAATGCGCGCATCCGCGCCGAGTGCGCGGAGCAGCCGCGCCGTGCCGCCGAGCCTGTCGGACTCCTTCAGTCTCAGCCGCCCGGCGTTTATGATTCTCGTCTCCCCGTCCGCCGCCGCACACAGCGCTGCGAGCGCGGGGATAATGTCCGGTATCATCGCCGCGTCTATCACTGCTCCGTGCAGCGTCCCGCGGCGGACGCTCACGCGATCACCGCATACCTCAACAACTGCGCCAAGCCCGCGCAGTATCTGCACTATGGCTCTGTCGCCTTGGACAGATTCGGGGTTCAGCCCCGTCACGGCAACGCCGCTGTGTGACAGCGCGCCCATGCACAGAAACGGCGCGGCGTTCGACCAGTCGCCCTCGACAGTCATCATCTCCGGTGCGTCATAACTCTGCCCGCCGGGGATATGATAGCCGTCGGCAGTCTCTGTCACGCTTATTCTGCTGAGCCGAAGCGCCTCAAGAGTCATGGCGACATAGGGTGCGGACTGGAGCTGTCCCGTTATGTTCAGTGTGCTGTCCCCCGGGAGCATCGGCAGCGCCATCAGCAGCCCCGATATGAACTGGGACGACACATCCCCCGGCAGCATGAAAGCCCCCGGACGCAGCGCACCGGAGCAGCGCAGTATATTTCCGCGGTGCTCTATATTCATCCCATGCGCGCACAGCTCCCGCGCGAGCGGCTCGATAGGCCGCTCCGGCAAATGCCCGCGCAGCATAAACTCAGCGTCAGCGCCGAGTGCGCCCGTAAGCGGCAGCATGAAGCGCAGCGTCGTGCCGCTCTCGCCGCAGTCAAGGCGGCGCGTGCCGCCATCCGCGTAGAGCAGCGCGCTCAGACACGCCAGTGTCGCGCGGATATCCTGCGAGCTTCCCGCGTTTTCCACCCGCACCGTGTGCCCTGTCAGCGCAGCGCAGATAAGGTACCTGTGCGCCTGGGATTTTGACGCAGCCGCGCGGACTTCTCCGCGGCGCGCGCCGGGTTCGATAAGCTTAGTCATTTTATTCCGCCCGCTTTCAGCCATTCGCAAAGCTCTGCTGCCCCGGCGTTCTCTATCCGGCAGCGGCCTATCCGCTCCGGGACTATCAGCGCGACGCTGCTCCCGTCAGACTTCTTGTCTAACAGCATCGCATCGAGCATATCATCCCGTGCAAAGTTTATCTCTGTCGGCAGGCCATAGCGCTTGAGCATTTTCTCTATCCGCTCCGCCGTGCCCTTTTCGCTTATGCCGAAGCTCTCCGCGGCGCGGCTTATCGCGGCCATGCCCATCGCGACGGCGTAGCCGTGTGGGAGCGTATACCCGCTGCACCGCTCCGCGGCGTGGCCGATGGTGTGCCCGAAGTTCAGGTACCGCCTGTCCCCGCGGTCAAACTCGTCGCGCGCGACGAAGTCCCGCTTCATGGAGACGCAGCGCTCCACGACCTCCTCATAGCGCGCGGATATCGGCTCCTCGCCGAGCGACTCGAAGAAGCCCTCGTCCCCTATCACGCCGTATTTGATTATCTCCGCGCTCCCGCTGCGCACCTCGCGCTCAGGCAGCGTAGAGAAGGTATCCGTATCGCAGATCACCGCGGCGGGCTGATGGAAGCAGCCGAGCTGATTCTTCCCCGCACGCAGGTTTATCGCCGTCTTGCCGCCGACGGAGGAATCCACCGCCGCGAGCAGCGTCGTCGGCAGCTGGATATAGCTCATGCCGCGCCGGTAGGTGGCCGCGGCAAAGCCCGTCAGATCACCCGTGACCCCGCCGCCGAGCGCGGCGGCGATATCGCTGCGGCTGAGGCGGCAGCGGCAGATAAACTCCGTAAGCTCCTCATAGGTCGCAAAGGACTTTGAGGCTTCGCCGCTCTTAAAAACAAAGGTGAACACCTCGGCTGCCGCCCGCTCAAACGCGGCGGCAGCGGCTGAACCGTAGCGCGGGAAGACCTCGTCGTCCGAGACGAGGACGACCTTCTTCCCCTCGCAGAACGGACGTACGAACGCATCAAGGCTGTGCATCAGCCCCGCACCGATGACGACATCATAGTCCGCGGACGCGCTCACGTGCACCGTTTTCAATTCTCTAAGCCTGTCCGCCATACGCCGACCCTCCATGAAATCACATTGCCTACATAAAAACGGCACAGGCTCAACCTGTGCCGTGCTCCGTCTCCGGAAGAACTTTATGGCATGGATTATATCAGCTTCCGCTTATCAAGTCAATATTGCACAAGGATTTTGGGAACATTCAAAAATATTTGAATTGACAATCGGCGCAAAATTTTTTATACTAAATTTTGAAGTATTTCTTCAAACACACAGATTGGAAAGGATTGGTACTATGTCAGACTATATCATCGCCACATCTTCCACCTCTGATCTCACGAGGGACTATCTGGACGCACACAGCATACCCTTTATCAGCTACAGCTACACCATAGGCGACAAGCTTTATGAGGACGATTGCCGCGAGGGGTCGCGCGACGCGGTATATAAGGGCATGCGCAATAACGGGGATCGGCTCAAGACCTCGATGATAAACGAGTATATATACTGCGACTTTTTCAATTCCCTGCTCGATTCCGGCAAGGACGTTATCTTCCTCGATATGTC
>CAKTKV010000173.1 GCA_934572355.1 uncultured Oscillospiraceae bacterium | reverse complement strand
CTTAGAAACGTGCCAGTGGCACGTTTCAACCCGAGGCGGCCTGCGCCGCAGCGCAGGTCAACTCCCGCCATTTTTTTGACGTCAGCGCTATTTTAACGTGCATTTTTACTAACGCCCTACACTGCCGCAGTAGTGTGCCGAACGTTTTTCCTTTCTTGCGCAGCTGAACACATTATGATAAAATATTCTCCGCCCAGTCAGAATTTGCGGGAGGTGCGTTATGTCCGTAACTCTATATCGCTGCGAATTTGTCAACGCTCTCACTCTGACAAAGGATATTGCCCGCATAAGCATAGCAAAAGACGATCCTGACTTTTTGTTTTCGCAGTCGTGCATCGTTTATAAATACGAATATCTATACTGCAAGTACGAAGATTGGTACATCCAAAAGCACAAGCGGCTTGACGAGCACACGCCTTATGCACTGCCAGGAAAGAATAAGAGCATAAAGGTCTATAACGGCTTTGATAGAGAGCCGCTGATACATACCCCCGTTGAAGCGGCACGGTGCTCATATGATGATACGCTGGAAATATTCCAATCGCTGAGCAACAGAAATGATTTGGAAGTAATTCTTGTCAGGGTCGCAGGTTCCGATGCGGACATCCCGAACGGGCTAAGCTTCTTGGGCTATGATGTTTGCTATCCGCCCGGCAGCGACGGCTTTTCCGCGATATGCGACTGTATGTTTTTATGCCGCTGGCACGGCTGCGATGAAACCGGAACTGAGTTCGCCGACGACTTTATGCAGCTGAACGAAAACGGACTGTTTGACAGTGAGCAGGAGGCCGAAAGCTATCTCTGCCATTACACAATTCAGGATTGGTCGGAAACCGGCGACTTCTGCATACTTGAAATATACAAATAAGTGAGGCTTACCCATGGCAAGAACCCTTGAACCATATCAGCTTGTTGAGCGCAGCATCATAACAAGATACCGCAAGGTGCTGTGGAATCCGTTCATTGAGGCGGTGAAGCGGTACGAGATGATCCAGCCCGGCGACAGGATCGCCGTGTGCATCTCCGGCGGCAAAGACTCCATGCTGCTGGCAAAGCTCATGCAGCAGCTGCAAAAACACAGCGACTTTCCCTTTGAGCTCGTCTTTCTCGTGATGGACCCGGGCTACAATGAGCTCAACCGCAGGAAAATCGAGAGCAACGCGGCGCTGCTGAACATTCCCGTCACGATCTTCGAGAGCGACATATTTGAAGTTGCGGACAGCGCCGGCAAATCCCCCTGTTATCTCTGCGCCCGTATGCGCCGGGGCTATCTGTACAGCCGCGCGCAGGAGCTCGGCTGCAACAAGATCGCTCTCGGGCACCATTTCAACGATGTGGTCGAGACGACGCTCATCAGCATGTTCTACGGCTCTCAGCTTCAGGCCATGCTGCCGAAGCTGCACAGCACAAACTTCGAGGGCATGACGCTGATCCGCCCGCTCTACTGCGTACACGAAGACGACATCATCGCTTGGGCGCGCGATAATTCCCTTGAGTTCATCCAGTGCGCCTGCCGCCTTACGGAACGGAGCGCCGCGGATACAGGGGACGTCAACGTCTCGAAGCGGAAGGAGATCAAGCTTCTGCTGCGCCGTCTGCGTCAGGGCAACCCGAACATTGAAAAGAGCATCTTCAACAGCATCCACGCCGTCGCCCTTGACACGATGCCCGGCTTCAAGACCGGCGGGGTCGAGCACAGCTTCCTTGAGCGCTTCAACGCGATGGAGTCGACGGAAGACGAGTAATATAACAAAAAACTAATAGCGGCGTTATGATCGTTCCGTGATCGTAACGCCGCTTTAATATTTCACTCAGGCTCGTCATAGGATGTACCAAAAGGAGTGATGAAAAGTGACGGAGCAAAAAAGTGTTTTCCATAGGTACAGGCGTGTGCTGTCCGCCTTAGGCACGCTGCTGATAGTCGTGCTCATATTCTGGACGGTGAACAGCCCGGCGATCGTCGGCGTCTCGGCCTCAAACCGGCAGCTGCCGGTTTACTGTGTGCAGCGAGACGACAAGGTCGTCGCCATGTCCTTTGACGCCGCGTGGGGCAACGAGGACACGCAGACACTCATAGACATTCTCAATAAATACGACATAAACACGACCTTCTTTGTCGTCGGCGACTGGGTGGATAAATACCCTGAATCCGTCCGCGCGCTCGCCGAAAACGGCAACGAAATAATGAACCATTCCTCGACGCACTCACACTTCTCGCAGCTGAGCCACAGCGACATCATTGCCGACATAACCGCCTGCAATGAGAAGATCGCCGAGCTGACCGGTGTCACGCCCACGCTCTTCCGCTGCCCCTACGGTGAATACGACGACCATGTGATAAACGCCGTGAACAGCATGGGCATGACGGCGGTGCAGTGGGACGTAGACAGTCTCGACTGGAAAGGTATTTCCGCCGCCGAGATACAAAAGCGTGTACTCTCGAAAGTCCAGCCCGGCAGCATCATCCTTTTCCATAACGCCGCAGAGAACACACCCGAAGCGCTCCCCGGCATTATAGAATCCCTGCTTGCCGACGGCTATACTATCGTCCCGATATCAAAAATATTGCTGAGCGGCGAATACTACATAGACAACACAGGCCGCCAATGCGGGAAATAAGGCGAAGGAAAAGCGCGTATGGGTGCCTTGAACCCAGCGCGCTTTTCCTGTTGTCACGCCCCGTAGAAGCCGAGATCGTTCTTCGCGACGTCCATGATCCGGTGCGTCTGCTCAATTGCCGAATCAAGATCCTTATTCATAAGCGCCGAAAACAGCGCAAGCTTTATTTCATACAGCTTCTTCACGCCGCTGCGCTTGCAGTAGAGCGACCACAGATATTCCCCCTGCGGCTTGAAGGAATAGTACAGCAGCGGCAGCAGCAC
>CAKTKV010000172.1 GCA_934572355.1 uncultured Oscillospiraceae bacterium | reverse complement strand
GTCCGGGCGCAGCGGTGATGTCCGGGTGCAACCCGGAATAAAGCCTACGCCGCTGTGCCATTGGCAAAGGCAGCTTTGACGCATAAATATTACTTGAGCGCAGTCCAAAACGGCGGACCGCGCTCAAGACAATTTTATGGGCTTTTCTCTGCCGCGCCGTATATCGGCATCGGCAGCTTTTTATCTGTCAGCACCCTGCCGAGGCAGCGGCACTGCCCGCGCTCTTTTCGGTCGATGCGGATGTTCTCGCTCTCCCGCCGCGGGTTTGCGCACAGCAGGTACAGCGCGCCCGTGTAGTCCTCGCACCACTGGCGGCAGTAGACCGCGCCGCGGTAAAGAAACAGCCCCGCTTCCCCCTCCGCCGGTGTCTGCTTACGGCTCACGCATAAGCGCCCTCCCCTTTTTATGTATGGCTCCATGCAGTCGCTCTCCGCGATGACGCAGAAGTCCGTACCCTCCGGCAGACCCGCGGCGTCCTCAAGGCAGTAATCCTCCCGCACAGCGCTCACTCTCCTTTTATATAATACGCATATAAACTAAACCATTTGCGCCGTGCAGTCAATGCTTTCCGCCCATAAAATGTAAAATTTTAATCAAGAAATTTGAAATACTCTTGGCAAAATCAAAAGCCGTGGTAGAATGAATCTTAATGAAATTTAAATGTTTTAAATTTTAGTTTTAGTTTTCAAAAGGCGGTGCTTAGCTTTGATCCTTCTGTTTCTGCTGCTGTCGCTCGCGGCGGTAATTATATATGTACACTTCGCGGGCTTTGTGATGTGGAAGACTCTGCTGCTGTTTGCCGGCTGCTTCATCGCGCTGAACATTCTGTTCCTGCTGTTCTGGGCAGTCGTCGCGATCTTTGTCTCGACCGCGAAGCCCATCACAAAGCAGAGCGGTATCTGCCGTCTCGGCTGCATTTCCGTCAGCTCCGTCATGTGCGGCTACGCTTGGGTGCGCACGCACATCCACGGCATGGATAAGCTGCCCATGGGCGAGCGCTTCCTGTTTGTGTGCAACCACCGCTCGATGTTCGACCCGCTCATCGTTATGAGCAAGCTCCAGGAGTATAACATCTCCTTTATCTCCAAGCCCTCGAATATGCGCATCCCCATCGTCGGGCGCGTGTCCTACGGCGCAGGCTTCCTGCCCATTGACCGCGAGAATAACCGCAACGCCCTCAAGACCATCCTCACCGCCGCGGACTATCTGGAAAAGGACATCTGCTCCGTCGGCATCTACCCCGAGGGTACGCGCAGCAAGACCCCGTCGCTGCTGCCCTTCCATCCCGGCTCCTTCAAGATCGCGCAGAAGGCCGGCGTCCCGCTGGTCATCGCCTCGATAAGCGGCAGCGAGAAGATCAAGCGTAACCTCTTCCTCCGCCCCACTGATGTTGACCTCAATATTCTCGACGTTGTCCCCGCGGATAAGGTCAAGGAAATGAGCACAAACGAGCTTGCGGACTACAGCCGCGGTCTTATAGAGCGCAGCCTTCCGCAGCCTGCGAAGGAGGCAGTATGATGCGCGTCGCACTTGTTACGGGCTCCTCCCGCGGCATCGGTGCGCAGTGCGCCCGAGCTCTCGCAAAAGAGGGCTACGCCGTGTGCATAAACTGCGTTGAGCGCACAGACAAGGCTGAAGCGCTCGCTGAAGAGCTCAAGGCCAACGGCGCGAACGCCATCTGGCAGCAGGTGGATGTGGCCGACGCACTCCAAGTTCGCGAAATGGTCGCGTACACGGAACGCGAGCTGGGGCATATCTCCCTGCTCGTCAATAACGCAGGCATCGCAAAGCAGCAGCAGTTTCAGGACATCGAACCTGAGACGTGGAAGCGCATCTTTGATGTGAACCTCGGCGGCTGCTTCAATACCATTCAGGCCGTCCTGCCGCATATGCTGCATGAGCACTCCGGCTGCATCATCAATATGTCCTCCATCTGGGGCGTCCATGGCGCGTCCTGCGAGGTCGCCTATTCGTCCACAAAGCACGCCATCGTCGGGCTGACGCGCTCCCTCGCCGCGGAGCTTGCGCCCTCCGGCATCCGCGTTAACTGCATCGCCCCCGGCGTCATCAACACCGATATGGTTCAGGTGCTTGGCCGCGAGACGCTGGACATGCTCGCTGATGAGATACCGCTGCGCAAGCTCGGCCGCCCCGAAGACATCGCCGAAGCCATGCTGTTTCTCGCAAGGAGTGAGTACACCACCGGTCAGGTCATCTCCGTCGACGGCGGATTTATAATTTGATATTATAGTTTGAAACAGCCCCGCCTGACGCACTCTCTGCGTCAGGCGGGGCTGTTTTATTACAGTTCCTCAGTCTTGAAAGTGGTATAGCCCTCGTAGTAGTAGCTGTGGTCTATGCCCTTCATATATATCTCGCGGCTGTCCACGTCATCCGTCAGCGCGGCTTTCAGCAGCACCTTGATCTCCGTGTCCCGGATGGGGCTGCGCTCCATGGCCAGCAGGTAATCCTCCTTGTCTACCCGGCTCCAGTCCACGACCTTACCGATGCCGCTTTTCAGCATCAGGTCAAGCCAGATGCGCATACTGCGTCCGTTGCCCTCCCGAAACGGGTGGGCAATGTTCATTTCAACATACTTCTCGATTATCTCGTCATATGTCGACTGCGGCATTTTATCAATGTTCGCAAGCGCCGCGTCAAGATACATCAGCGGCGCAAAGCGGAAATTGCCCTTTGCGAGATTCACCGTGCGCATTTTCCCCGCGAAATCGTAAATATCCTCAAAGAGATACCTGTGTATTTCCCTCAGTGCCGCGAACGTGCCGGTGGGCAGCGCGGCAAGAGCGCCGCTTTCAAACATCTGCGCCGCTTTCTTCTTGCTTATTCTTTCTTCCTCACGGGCAAGCTCCGCAGAATCGGTAATGCCCAATTTGTTTTCAAGCGCCATAGTGT
>CAKTKV010000171.1 GCA_934572355.1 uncultured Oscillospiraceae bacterium | reverse complement strand
CTTGCCGAAATTCTAAACCATTATTATGTCTCTGTCAAGGTCGACCGCGAGGAGCGGCCGGATATCGACAGCGTGTATATGAAGGTCTGCACCGCGCTCAACGGCAGCGGCGGCTGGCCATTGACCGTTATAATGACGCCGGAGCAGCAGCCGTTTTTCGTCGGGACATATCTTCCGCGCGAGAGCAGCGGCGGGCGCATGGGTCTGCGCGAGCTGCTGCTGACCGTCGCGGACAAGTGGCGCGGCAGCAGGGGAGAACTGACAAAGACTGCCGGTGAGCTCACAGCGTGGCTTCGGCAGAGGACCGCGCCGACGGCAGCAGTGGATTTTTCTGCACTCGCAAAGGCGGCGGAGGCGCAGCTTGAGGAGTCCTATGACGAGGAGTACGGCGGCTTCGGCACGGCGCCGAAGTTCCCGTCCGCGCATAACCTCATTTTCCTTATGGAGTATGCGCAGCTGAAGAACGAAAAAAAGCCGCGGCAGATGGTCGAGAACACGCTGCGGCAGATGTACAAGGGCGGCATTTACGACCACATTGGCGGCGGCTTTGCCCGTTACTCCACTGACCGCGAGTGGCTCGCGCCGCATTTTGAAAAGACGCTCTATGATAACGCCTTGCTCGCGCTGGCATACACAGAGGCGTGGCAGGACGGGCACATGGCGCTCTGGCGCACCGTGGCCGAGGACACGCTCGACTACTGCCTGCGTGAGCTCAAAGCGCCGGACGGCGGCTTCTTCTGCGGGCAGGACGCCGACAGCGGCGGCGATGAGGGCGCGTACTATCTCTTCACGCCAGACGAGGTGAAGAGCGTCCTCGGCGATGAGGGAGGGCACTTCTGCGAGTGCTATGATATCACACCCGAGGGAAATTTCCGGGGAAAGAGCATCCCGAACCTGCTGCTGAACACCCGCTGGGCTTTCCTTCCCGAGGGCTATGACGGCTTCTGCGAGCGCCTGCGCATCTATCGCGAGGAGCGCATGACGCTCTCAACAGATACGAAGATACTCACCGCATGGAACGGCCTCATGCTCATGGCGCTCTCCCGCGCGGCAAGGGCGTTTTCCGACCGACGCTATCTTATGGAGGCGGAGGAGCTTGCGAAGTTCATGGCTGCGTCCCTGCATGAAGGCGGCGCGCTCATGGCACGGCTGTGCGAGGGAGAGCTTAAATATGCCGCGCAGCTTGACGATTACGCCTTCTATGCCCTCGGACTGCTGGAGCTGTACTCAGTGGACTTTGACCCCTCGCATATTTTGAAAGCGGAGGAGCTTGCGGAGAATATCCGCAGCCGCTTTGCCGATGAAAAGAACGGATATTTCCGCACGGCAATTGACGCGGAAAAGCTCTTGATCCGCCCGAAGGAGATATTCGACGGAGCCATGCCGTCAGGCAACAGCGCCGCGGCCGTGCTCTTTGACCGACTCTTCAGACTGACGGGCAAGGAAGCATGGCGCGCTGCCGCCGAGGAGCAGAGGAGCTTCATCTCCCGCAGCGCGGGGCAGTACCCCGCAGGTTGCTGCTATGCGCTCACGGCCATGCTCGCAGAGGGAGCGTCGCGCGAGCTCGTGTGCGTGACGCCGGATGATGCGCTGCCGGAGACGCTGTGTGCGGTGCTCTCGCGCTACGCACCGGAGCTGACGGTGCTGGTAAAGACTCCCGCCAACGCTGCCGCGCTTGAGGCTGCTGCTCCATACACCGCGGATATGCAGCCCAAGGACGGCAAGGCCGCGTATTATGTCTGCACCGGCGGCAGCTGCGCTCTGCCGGTGGACATGGGGTAGAATAAATAAATCCGACTTTTAGTCGGATGAAAACTGCTGCATATATCAAAGATATATCTCACTTATCAAAGATATATTTCACTCGACCGCAGGTCGAATTTTAATAAAAGCTTCTGCGCTCTTTCGTACGAAAGAGCGCAGAAGCTTTTGTGTTCAGCAGAGCTGGGAGCCGGCGGGGACGGAGTCGTCGAGCATTACGAGGTGCAGCTCCTCCTTACCGTCTATCTCACGCACGGCGGAGAGCAGCATGCCGTTGGATTCAAGACCCATCATCTTGCGCGGGGGCAGATTCAGGATAGCGACGACGGTCTTGCCGACGAGCTGCTCCGGTTCATAGAACTTGCGGATGCCGGAGAGGATCTGGCGGGGAGTGCCGCTGCCGTCATCGAGGGAGAACTTAAGAAGCTTATCGGACTTCTTGACGGTCTCGCAGGAGAGGACCTTGCACACGCGCATGTCGCACTTGGCAAAGTCGTCGATCGTAACATCGGGCAGCACGGGGGGAGCCTTCGGCTCATCCTTCTTGCCCTCGGCCTTCTCGAGCTCTTCGAGAGCCTTGGCCATGTCTATACGCGGGAAGAGCGTCTCGCCCTTGCAGACCTTCGTGCCTGCGGGGAGCGCGCCGTAAACGGCAGCGCTGTCCCAGCTGCGGCTGGCCTCGTCCGCGCCGATCTGCGCGAAGGCCTTATCGCAGCTCTCGGGCATGAAGGGACTGAGAAGGATCAGCGCGACGCGCAGCGCCTCAAGCAGGTTATACATGACAGCGGCAAGGCGAGCCTTCTTGCTCTCGTCCTTCGCGAGCACCCAGGGGGCGGTCTCGTCGATGTACTTGTTCGCGCGCTGGATGAGCTTGAAGACCTCCTCAAGCGCGAGGTGCAGCTGGAACTCGTCCATCTGCGCGGCGTACTTATCGCGCACGGACTTTATCATACCGACAAGCTCATCGTCCATCGCGTCAGCTTCGCGCTCCGCGGGGACGCTGCCGCCGAAATACTTCTCGACCATGGCCGTGGTGCGGCTGACGAGGTTGCCGAGGTCGTTTGCAAGGTCGGTATTGATGGTGCTGATGAGCAGCTCATTGGAGAAGTTGCCGTCGGAGCCGAAGGGGAAGGTGCGCAGCAGGAAGAAGCGCAGCGCATCGACGCCGAACATATCCG
>CAKTKV010000170.1 GCA_934572355.1 uncultured Oscillospiraceae bacterium | reverse complement strand
GATCATGACCGTCAGCATGTGCATGACCTGAGAGCCGACCGACACCGCCGTCGTGCTCGCCACGCCCTCGAACTGGCCGATGATGAACAGGTCGGCCAGCCCGTAAAGCGTCTGCAAAAAGTAAGACAGCAGATAAGGCAGCGAGAATATGACAATGTTTTTAAATACGCTTCCGCTTGTAAGATTTCTTTCCATTTCCGTTTCCCTCCGGATTTCTGACTACTGCATTATAATGAACTCTACAGTAATTGTAAAGTCAAGTAAAATTTTTTAAGGTGGAACATGTATGCCACAGCCTTACCGGGAGCTTGTCATACCAGATATATAATGACGATTCCGAATAAGCAAACAGCTGCACCTCGCCTCCGGAACGGCGGCGAGGTGCAGCTGTATTTATACACACTGCGAGGCGTTGTTATTTGAGAAAAACATTTCAGATGAAACAGGAGATAAAGACATGAACACTCTTCCTTATACGCTTTTCGGCGGCTTCGCGATGGCGCTGGCCGACAGCGTCCCCGGCGTCTCCGGGGTCACGATAGCTTTCATCATGGGCTTCTATGACCGCTTCATCGGTGCGCTCGACACGCTCGTCTACGGCTCATGGCGCGATAAGCTCAATGGCTTCGGCTACCTGCTGAAGCTCGGCATCGGCTGGATAGCCGGTATGCTGCTTGCCGTGACGCTGCTTGCCGGCGCGTTCACCTCCGGGATATATAAGCTCAGCTCAATGTTTCTCGGCTTTGTGATAGTGTCGATCCCGCTCATCGTGATCGAGCAGAAAAATGACATGCGCGACCTCCGCCGCGGTGTCGGCTTTTTCCTGCTCGGCGCGGCCATAGTCGTCGGTCTCACGGCGGTCAATCTCTCCTCGATGGTGAACTCCTTCGGCTTCAATGTCTGGACGGTTCTCTACGTCGTCCTCGCCGGGATGCTCGCCATCTCTGCAATGGTCCTCCCCGGCATCTCCGGTTCGTCACTGCTGATGTCCTTCGGGCTGTATCTTCCGGTAATTGCGGCGGTGAAGAATCTGCTCGGCTTCAGCTTTGACGGACTGTGGATGCTTATCGCGTTGGCCTTCGGCATCGCGGCGGGGCTCGCCGTCTCGCCGCACATCCTCAAAAGGCTGATGGAGCGCGACATGGGCGCGGTGATGTACATGGTGCTCGGCATGATGGTCGGCTAGCTCTACGCCATCGTCGTCAGCCCCACGACGCTCAAGGTTCCGCAGCCTGCTATGACTCTTGCCGACTTCAGCCTTGTCTGGTTCATCCTCGGCGCGGCGGCAGTGCTTGCGCTGAGCGCGTTCAAATCCCGCATTGCACAGAGAAAGGTGATGAGTGCACAGTGAAAGCCCTGCATAAACTCCTCTCCTTTGCTCTGGATATCCTGCTTGCCGCGGTGCTCCTCCTCAGCTTTGCGTATATACACCATGGGCGTACCTTCCTACGCGGGGAGACCGCGGTCGATCCGTCCTCTGCCGTCGTGCTACCGTCTGCCGCGGTATCTGCGCCGGTAGACTTCCGGTTTGCGGACAAGTTCACCGACGGCGGCACAGAGCAGACCGACAGCTCATATAAAAGCGCAAACGTGAACGTGAGCTGGACGCGGCACGAGGACACATCCGGCGGGCACAAGGTGGTCTATTATATTGCGGATGTATACCTGCGCTCGCCCGGCTGTCTGCACACAGCCATCCCCGAGCACGGCTTTCATGAGGCGCAGACCCTCGCCGCACAGAACGGCGCTATCCTCGCCATAAACGGCGACTACGCCCTTGCCCGCACACAGGGGCCGATAGTCCGAAACGGTATGCTCATGCGCGATAACTCGCTTGGCGACGTGCTGGTGTTCTACGCAAACGGCGAGATGAAAACCTTCTCCGCCGACGGCTTCGACCTTGATACGGAGTCGACAAAGGGCATTCTCGACGTTTGGTCATTCGGCCCGGCGCTGCTCGATAGCAACGGCAAAAGCATCAGCGGCTTTACCGACACCGTCGCCGGGGCGAACCCGCGCAGCGCGATAGGCTATTATGAGCCGGGGCACTATTGCTTCGTTGCCGTGGACGGGCGCAATGCCGAAGGCTCCTCTGGCTATACGCTTGATGAACTCTCCAAGCTGTTTGAAGACCTCGGCTGCACAGTTGCATATAATCTCGACGGCGGGCAGTCCTCGGTCATGGTGTGGGACGGCGGCAGCGTCACGGTGAATATGCCTGCGGGCGGCGGCCGTCCGGTCGGCGATATCATTTATATCTCAAAGGAGTGACGCGCCGTGCGGTATTTCAGATGCATACTCTCACCGCCGCGCTCGCTATCGCCGTCGCCGTGATACTCGTGATAGATATGTTTTTCAATAGCGCCATGTGCTTTACCGCGAGCGAGGCCTTCAAATACATGGCTCTCGCGCTGTGCGTGTGCTCGCTGACACTGTCATTGACAGGCCGTTAAAAAGCAATGACTGCCTATTTTTTTGGCAGTCATTGCTTATCAGTCTTTTTTCAATAGAAACGGCAGCCCCATCGGATAGGGCGTAGTGCGACGACCTGACTTTATCTGCGCCGTCATGCCCGCTCTGTCGGTGATGACGAGCCCCGCGAGTCGCTCAATGCCGTGCTCCAAGAGCTCCGGGCACATGGGACAGCTCGGCCCCACAAGTATGGTATAGGCGTCCCGGCACAGCTCTAAAAGATGCGGGAGTGTCTTATTCACAAGCGTACTCGCCGTGATTATGACCGTGTCGCAGCGCGGCAGAAGGTCGTCACAGGCAGAGTCCGGATAGTCCCCGGGCTTCGGGTCGCGCTCAAGCGTCCATATCTGCGCAGCACTGCTCCGAACCTCGGGCGTCAGCTTGAGGTGCCCCACCACGCCTATCTTCTGCCCGCGCATGTCGAGCCCCGCCGTACAGTAGTTTTCTACCGGTTCGTAGGCTCCGAGGCGTTCGAGCCGCTCCGGGG
>CAKTKV010000169.1 GCA_934572355.1 uncultured Oscillospiraceae bacterium | reverse complement strand
CTGCGGTATCTGCACCACCAAGTGCGGGTTCGACGCGATACACCTCAAGCGCAACCGCCCGCAGAACAGCAAGATGATCCCCGCCGAGGACAAGTTCAAGGCCATTGCTCCCTACGCCGCAAAGCGTCAGGTAAAGATAATCAAGAAGCAGCTTTCCGGCAAATAATCATCCCGGAACAGATACAGGTGCGGGATAAAACCCGCACCTGTTTTTACAGAATAGGACAGATTAGGTTAGAAAGGAAAGTTATGCACGAGCTTAGCATAGTGACCTACGTCATCGAGCAGGTCGACGAGATAGCCAAGGAGAACAAGCTCACAGACATCCAGTCCGTCACGCTGGAGTTCGGCGAGGTGTCCGGGATCATACCGGAGTATCTGAGCGACTGCTGGAAATGGTACGCCAAAAAGACTCCGCTGATAGAACACACTGAGTTTAAGTACGAGATCATCCCGGCCATAACATGGTGCGACGACTGCAAGACCACCTACCCCACTGTGAAATACGGCAAGACCTGCCCCAACTGCGGCAGCGGCCACACATGGCTCCAGCAGGGTCAGGAGATGAACCTCAAGGAAATAGTCGCGTGTTGATTGGCAGGATAAAAGAAAATAATATTTTGTCAAAAAACTGACACCAGTATATTGCATTTAGGAGAACAAGTGTTAAAATAATGACGGTCGCCCGCGGCGGCTGGATTCTTGTGCCGGAGGCTGTCGGCTCCCGGCGATTGGAGAAGAGAATATATGAAAGATCTCAAGCACCTGCTCTATTTTGAAAATCTCCTGCAGGAAGCTCAGAATGAGCTTATCTTACAGGCGCAGAGCGAGGGGAATGTCTGCGTGGCCTATGTCTGCGAGAACACCCCCGAGCCGCTGCTGAACCTGCCGGGCGCGTTTTCCACGCGTCTGCGCGCACCGCGCACCGGTTCTATGGAAATGGCGACCTATTACATGACCAGCTTCCTCTGCGAGTACAGCCGCGCCCTGCTTGAGCGCGCCATCGAGGGCGGCTACAACTTTGCCGACTGCCTCATCACTCCCGACGGCTGTACGATGATGAACCGCGCCGTCGAGAACATGGAGCTTCTGAAGGCTCTGGGCAAGGATAAGGAAAAGTTCTTCTTTGAGTATATGGAGATACCCATGAAGGCCGATGACAACGGCCTGAACCTCTATACTCTCCAGTGCAGGAACCATATCCTCAAGCCCCTGCATGAGCACTACGGCATCGACGTTTCCGATAAGGCGATCCGTGAGGCCGTCGCTGAGCACAACCGCGTCTGCGAGCTCATCCGCGCTATCGGCGATTTCCGCAAGGGCGATAAGCCGCGCATCACAGGCTATGAGTTCCACGTCATCACGCTTGCCACCTACGTTGCGCCCAAGTACCTGATCATCGACAAGCTCGAAGAGACTCTTGAAGAGCTCAAGACCCGCGAGCCGGACGAGAAGGGCTACCGCGCCCGTGTGCTGGTGGTCGGCTCCGAGGTGGACGACTGCGGCTTTATAAAGCTCGTCGAGGACACCGGCGCTTATGTCTGCGCCGACCGCTTCTGCTACGGCTCCCTCCCCGGCCGCGATCCCATAGAGCTGAACGACGATGAGGACGCGCTGACGCAGATATGCCGCCAGTATATGTACCGCGGCCAGTGCCCGCGCTACATGAACACCGCCAAAATGACCGGACGCCGCGAGTACGTCAACAAGCTCGCCAAGGAATACGGTGCCGACGGCATCATTTATGAGCAGATAAAGTTCTGCGACCCGTGGGCGTATGAGCGCATGATGGGTTCGCACATCATGCATGATGATTACGGCTACCCTGTGCTGTCGGTCGACCGCCCGTATAACATCTCGTCCTCCGGCCAGATGCGCACCCGCGTGCAGGCTTTCGTTGAGAGCATCGAGATTAAGAAGATCCAGGGAGGGGACAAGTGATGAGCAACAAGAGAATTGGCTGCGAGAATTTCGGTAAGTTCTACACCGAAGGCAAGGTCAGAAACCGCCGCGAATGGCGCGGTGTGGTCGACACGCTCTATGATTACTCCCGCTGGCTCCACAACTGGATAACCATGGCAAAGATGGTCTCGAAGCCGAGAAACATCAAGGCCATGTTCCGCTACCGCTGGATGTCAAACTACCTCGCCGTCCCCATGATGGTCGACCGCCACACCCAAGGTCTGCGCGGCGAGCATCTGCGCATCTGCCATCTGGAGCAGGACCTCATAATCGAGGACGTCGCAAAGCTGCTTGACGGCCTCTTCCGCGGCGACCGCCGCATCGGCAACGACAAGGCGTTTTCCGACAAGGTCGTCCTCGTCGACGAGAACGAAATGACCGCCGTCATGATGGGCTTCCCGACCCTGAAGGGTCTCAGCCGCGAGACTCCGTCCACCTACGTCTCCGTGCTTCTGAACCAGCACGCGGCGGAGCATTATATCGACGTTGCGCAGGAGTACGGCCTTGCGGGCGACGTCTGCCCCATGCCCGAGGCTGAGGCCGGCGTATCCATCGATGACGACGCCCCCGTGCTCGGCGCCTGCGCCGTCCAGTGCAACACCACCTGCGACGGTTCCCTTCTCGGCAACGGCGTTATCTCCAAGCGCCTTGAGCTTGAGGACGGCATTCCCGTGTTCCAGCTTGCCGCACCTCTGCGCCACCGCGAGGACGACGTGCAGGACTATGCCGCGCAGGAGATAAAGAACGCGATTGCTTTCATCGAGGAGCACACCGGCGAGAAGTGGGACTGGAACGCATACTTTGAATGCGCTAAGCGCGTCAATTACGCCACCAAGTGCCGCGTCGAATGGCTTGAGATGAACAAGACCGAGTACCCGCAGGTGTTCGGCTCGAACCTCGCGCTCTATACCGAGACGAACTACATGGCGATATGCGGCAAGGTCAAGGCCTTTGAGGACGTCGACCGCAAGATAACCAAGCTCGCCGAGCGCGCCTATAAGAAAAAGAAGATGGCCGC